>CAMNZV010000192.1 GCA_946575275.1 uncultured Clostridium sp.
CTTAGGAAGACAACTCTGCCTTTCAACTCCTTGGCTCACATAACGACATGGCTAGATCCGACTTTGTCTATGACCATTCTTTTTTCTGTAGTCTTTCTTTCTCTTATACTTAAATACTGTAACCTTTTTAGCTTTACCTTGTGCTAAAACCTTAGCTACAACTTTAGCTCCTTCAACTACTGGAGTTCCAACCTTTAAAGTTTCCCCTCCAACTGCAAGAACTTCAGTTAATTCAACTGTTGAGTCAACTTCAGCCTCTAACTTTTCAACGAAAAGAACGTCACCTTCTTCAACTCTGTATTGCTTTCCACCTGTCTTTACTACTGCGTACATAAAAAACACCTCCTCATAACGGTCTCGCCACTATAGGTACAAATTTCTTGAATTTGTTTTCATAAAACCTGTGCGTGAGCGGATTACTAAAATAGTCTATCACAAGTTATGCTCTTTGTAAAGCAATTTAAATCTTAAATAAATACCATTTGCATCTTTCTATTTCGTATTTTAGTTCAAATACTTTTTCAACTCCATTTATATTAGAACTACAGGTATAAATTTGCATTGGATTTCCTGCAATTTTTTCATTTGCTACTTTTATGATTTTATTTATTTTTATTATTTTTAAAGTTCCATCATCTTCTTCAATCCTAAATTTTATAGGACTTATTTTTCCAGAGTCCTTAAACCAAGCTATCATATCTACTGATTTTGCCAAAACCTTCAAATTAAACTCACCTTCTTATAAAATACTGGACATAAATAAATAATCATCTTCACCATTGCCTCCATTTAATGGTTTTATTCCTGAATGAAGAAATGTAGATCTTATTACAGAGTTCTCTCCATATTTTTTTCTGATATTATCTACTGTTTTATCTAGCTTTCTATTTTTATCAATATCTTTTTCTTCAAAAAAGGAACTTTGGTAAAAGTCATTATTAGAAAAGTTAGTTACTCTAACACCTAAATGTCTTATAATTTCTCCTTTGTAACACTCATTAAATGCTTCTTTAATACCCTTGAAGATTATATTTGTACTATCAGTTGCATTGTTTAATTTTTTTTGATGGCTATAACTTATAAAATTATTAGTTTTAATAGAAACAGCCACCAAGGTACATAGATTTTTTGAGGCTCTAAGTCTTGCTGCTGTTGTTTCTGTAAGGCTTAGTAGTATTTTTAATGCATCTTCTTTATTATCTAAATCCCTTGATATTGTCATTGAATTACCTATACCCTTTACACCTAGATAATTACTCTTTTTCACACTTGAGGTTTCTATACCATTTGCATAATCATGAAGAGTTTTCCCAAAGCTTTTAAATATAGTAACTAAAATATCTAAATCGTATTTTGCCAAATCTCCTATAGTATTAATATTAAGGCTGTTTAATTTTGGTTTTGTTCTGCTTCCCACCATAAATAAATCTTGAACTGGTAAGCACCACATTTTATCTTTAATTTCATGCTGAAATAATGTATGGATTTTGTTTGGCTTTTCAAAGTCAGAAGCCATTTTTGCCAACAGTTTGTTTGTTGATATTCCAATATTAACTGTAAATCCAAGTTCTTTTTCTATTCTATCTTTTATTTCTTCTGCTTTTTCCATGTAATTATCCTTAAAATGTGACATATCCAAAAAGCATTCATCAACAGAAAACCTTTGAATCCTTAAAGAATATTCCTCTATTATTTTTACCATAGCATTGCTACACTTCATAAAAAGGTTATAATTTGGAGGAACTATTATTAAGTCCTTGCACTTTATTTTTGCTTTAAATATAGGCTCTCCAGTTGTTATATTAAATTTTTTAGCTGGTATTGATTTTGCTAAAACTATTCCATGTCGTGACTCTGAATCTCCACCTACAATAGATGGAACCTTTCTTAAATCTAATGTCCCTCCCATTTGAAGGTTGTATGCAGCAGTCCAAGACAAATATGCTGAATTAGCATCTATATGAAAAATAATCCTATCCATAATATAAACACCTCATAATTATTATACAGAACAAATGTTCCTATGTAAAGTATATTTTCATATTTTACTTTAAAATAGTTTGTATTGTATTTTACAAAATATTATAATATATGTATAAAGATTATAATCCATGAAGAAAGGAGTCACTTATGAATGAAGAAAAAAAATTTGCTGTTTTAATTGATGCAGACAATGTATCTGCTAAATATATTAAATATATATTAGATGAATTATCCAGTTATGGAGTTGCAACATATAAAAGAATTTATGGTGATTGGACTGAAAAAAATAAATCTAGTTGGAAAGATATTCTTCTTGAAAATGCAATATCCCCTATTCAACAATATAGTTATACAACTGGAAAAAATTCAACAGATTCAGCAATGATAATTGATGCTATGGACATTTTATATACAAGAAGAGTTGATGGTTTTTGCATAGTTTCAAGTGATAGCGATTTCACAAGACTTGCCATGCGTCTTAGAGAATCAGGTATGATTGTAATTGGAATGGGTGAAGAAAAAACACCTAAGCCTTTTAGTGCTGCCTGTAATATTTTTAAATATCTTGATATATTACTTGAAGAAGATGAAGAACAATTAGAAGATCCTATTTCTAAGGATAGTTCATTAAACTCTAAACCTATAGCAAAGAAAAATATGACTGATAGAAAAGTTATTGAAAAAGCAGTAATTAAGATTATTATTGAAAATGGTCAGGATGGTAATTATATTAATATTGGTGAGCTTGGAAGTCGAATTACCAATAGATACCCTGATTTTGATGTTAGAAACTATGGCTATACGAAATTCTCAAAGTTTCTTGAAAGCTTTGATTCTTTAGTTTTAGAAGGTTCTGGAAGAACTGTAACTGCTCATTACAAAGAATCAGACTTAAATGTTGATACTATTTTAGGTACTATTATAGAATTAATTGAATCAAGCCCAAATAAAAGTGTTGGTCTTGGAAGATTAAGCCAAGTACTTCACGAAAAATATGCTAATTTCAATATTAAAAATTATGGCTATTCTAAATTCTCTAATTTAGTAAAATCTTTTTCAAATTTAAAAATAAACAAACTTGATAATTCAGTTTCAATTTTAAAAGAATAAAAAGTATAATAGAGCTATCTAGTTTTCAAAAAAACTAGATAGCTCTATTTAAATTAAGAAAAAATCTCTTCAATTTGTTTATTAACTACATTACTATACATCTCCAAATAATACCTTCCATTCATGCTATACGCTCTAAAATATATAGTATTATTCATAGCTTTGCCACATAATGTTTCAGCACTTACTGTATATCCATCAATAGTTTCATATCCTTCTATGTAATTAGTTGTTGATAACAATTTATTAGATACCTGATTTACATAAGTACTAAAATCACTTTCTCCTTTAAATTGAATATAAATACCTACATCCTTACCTTTTTTAAGTTTTGCCTTTGTCATTTCACAATTACTTGGAAAATTAACCCCATAAGCAGTATCCTCTAAATATTTTTTATCCTCTGCACTTATTTTTGGTAAATTAACAGATGCATATGTATCTATAGCATGGTGATAAATAAAGGCTCCACAAAAAATTAACACGTATAAGATTATAAATCTTTTAATATTTTTACTGCCAAACATTTTAATTACCTCCATTTCATATAAGGCTATTTATATATGTTATAAATGGAATTGTTAGCATTGATAATGCTGTTGTAATTGCAAAAATCTGAGATGCAAAATTTGAATCCCTATCATAACATATTGCAAATAATACCCCCGTTGTAGCAGTTGGACATGCAACTGCTAGGACAATAACTCCCTTTATTGTTTCATTTATTGGTAATTGTGTTGAAATAGCTATTACTGTTAATGGTAATATATTTAATTTTAATAAACTTACTAAATATACTTTTGGATTTTTTAATGATTTAATAATATTAGTTTGTGCAATTGTAACTCCTGCTACTATCATAGCTAATGGGGTATTGCAACTTCCCACATAATCCACTGCCTGCATTAATATACTAGGTAGTGAAATTTTGCATACAAACAATATGACTCCAACTATTGTACTTATTATAGCTGGTGATTTCATGGAATTTAAAAATAATCTAAAACTAAATTTTCCCCTCATTATAATAATTCCATGAGTCCAAACAAATATATTAAATACAGCGCTAAAGGCTGACAAATAAAATATTCCTTCTTTACCATATATACTATTGACTAATGGTATTCCCATAAAACCACAATTTGAATATATGGCTGAAAATCTCAATATACCAACCTTAACCTTATCCTTATCTTGAATAAATATACTGACAATAAGGATGGATATAACAAATACAAATATAGAAAAAAGAAATGATATCTTAAGC
>CAMNZV010000193.1 GCA_946575275.1 uncultured Clostridium sp.
AATATAATATAAAATACCCAAAGGTACTTAAAGAAAAAATAATTAAAAATAATTTCAATTTATTAACTGGAACAATGCCAGCCTATGATGCACAAATAAAGAAAGCCTATGAAAGAGGGGACTTAGTTAGCATTAACCATAGGATTTCAGAATTCTTAGCAAGCTATTTTGATATAATATTTGCAATAAATGAAATTTCACATCCAGGCGAAAAAAGAGAAGTTGAAATAGCTACTAAAAAATGCAACATTTTACCAAAGAACTTTAAAGAAAACATAGAATTACTGTTAACCTCAATGTATAAAGGCAATATAGTTAATGAAACTGTACAAAATATAATAAGTGAATTAAAAGAAATATTGTAAAAAGAAAAAGGGCTATCAAACTATATATTAGTGTGACAGCCCTTAAAAATTATTTGCAAGTAAACAAAACACATATAGATGAATATTAACAAAAAAAGAAGAATGTAAACATTATCTTAATAAAGATATAACTATATTTATTAATAAGAAAAATATGCTAAAATAATAACTGGTAACGATTTCGAAAAAAATGGAGGGGTTAATAAATGTTTAAAAGAAAAAATAAACATGTGGCATGGGTAGCATTATTAGTATTTATATTTACTTCAATATTTACAGCACTACCTGTGAAATACACAAAATCAGCAGATATTGGAGAAACACTAACTGAAGCTGCAGCACCAATAATTAGTGCAGATGGAACTGAAGTTACATTTAGTTACAAAGGAGAAGCTACAGAGGTAAATTTGGCAGGGTCAATGTTTGGAGGAGATTGGGCACAAACAAATGAACCTATGACTAAAAATGCTAATGGAGTATTTACTAAAACAGTTACTATTGATGATTCACTAGATGGATATTCATATAAGTTTATAGTAGATGGAAGTTGGATTGCAGATAGCAATAATTCAGTTACTTTAGATGATGGATATGGAGGAAGTAATTCCTATGTAAACTTTGTTGGAGTAATAAAGGCTTCTGCTCCAATTATAGATAAAACAAACAAAACAATTACTTTTAGCTATAAAGATCCAGCAGCTACAACAGTAAATTTAGCTGGAGACATGAATGGGTGGAGTGCAGATGCAACACCAATGGATAAAAATGCTTATGGAGTTTATAGTAAAACTGTAAGTTATGCCGAAGGACTTGAATCAATGCAGTATAAATTTGTAGTAGATGGTAATTGGATTCAGGATCCACTAAACACAAACACAGCAAATGGAAACAGTAATGTTGAAATTATGTCAAAAAATGAAACCGGTTCTGGAATAATAAATGAAGATGGAACAATTACTTTTAGATATAAAGGAGATGCAACATCTGTTTATGTTACAGGAGATATAAACAACTGGAGTACTAATGCAAATCCTTTAACTAAAGGAGCAGATGGTAGTTGGATAGCAAAAATAAGACCAGATTCAGATGAAGCAAAAAAAATAGAATATCAATTAATAGTTGATGGAATTTCTGATCTTGATCCATTAAACGAAAGCACAAATGAGGCAGGTACAAATTCAGTTGTAGATTATGTAAAATACACTGGAAGAATAGTAACATTACCAGGTACACTTGCACTTGGAACAACTGGTGGTTCTGGAACATGGAATGCATCAGATGCAGCTATGAAGATGGAATATGTAGGTAATGGAATTTACAAAAAGACTTTTAAAGCTTTTAAAGCTGGTAGATATGAATACAAAGTGGCAATTAACAATTCATGGACTGAAAACTATGGACAAAAAGGAGCACTTGATGGAAGTAATATTTCATTAAATGTACCTACAGAAACAGATATTACTTTCCTTTATAGTGATGATTCACATAAGGTTGTTGATAGCTTATCATATAAAACATTAGAAGTAAGCCTATTAAACAATGGTACATCAATTGCTGATTTAACAGATAAAAGATTAAATGGAGTTTATAAGGCAAAGGTAGCCCTAACTGCTGGAACCTATGATAAGCTTACATTAACAGTTAATGATGGAGATGAAACTAAAATAGTAAAAGTAAATGAATTTACTTTAGATACAGATAAAGATGTAACATTTACTTATGACCCAGTAACTGAAATTTGTTTTAATGATTCATCAGATCATAAAATAGATGTTAATGGATTATACTACAATTCACAAGATACAGATTTTAAACAACCATATGGAGCATCACCAATTTCAAGCCCAATTGATTTTTCAATTAAGGTTAAAAATAATGAAGCTACAGAAGTGAAACTTGTTGTAATTGGACCTGTTTCAACTAAAATCATTGATATGGAAAAAGACGGAACATATGATGATGAAAATGAAAAATGGTCAGCATCCTTTACACCACAAAAAATAGGAACTTATTCTTACTATTTTGCAGTATCAAATGGTAATGATATAAAGGCTTATGGAGATGATGATGGATTCTTTGGTACAGGAAAAGCTGGGGAACTTGGAGAACCTGCACACTATGAATTTAATGTTCATACAGCAGATTTCAAAACACCAGAATGGCTAAAAAATGGAGTTATCTATCAAATATACCCAGATAGATTCTTTAACGGAGATACAACTAACGATTATTTACAAAAATACTCTAGAGGAGATACAGCATATGAATTCCCAAGTAATTGGTATTCATTACCTAAGAACCCTCAATTAATGGCAAAACCAGGATATAAATATCCAGCTAATGCAAATGTAGGAAATGATATGACATCATGGTCAAATGACATGTATGGTGGAGATTTAAAAGGTATAGAAGCTAAGGTTAAATATTTAAAATCTCTTGGTGTTACAGTACTTTACATGAATCCAGTTGGAAAATCAATTTCAAGTCATAGATATGATACTACTGATTATACAGAAGTAGATCCATTACTTGGAGATTATGATGATTTTGTTAGTTTAGCAAAGGCAGCAGAAGAAAATGGAATGCACATTATACTAGATGGAGTATTTAACCATATTTCAGATGATTCAATATATTTTGATAGATATGGTAAGTATATTCAAAAAGGAAAACCACTTGGAGCTTATCAATATTATAAAATGGTATACGACAAAATGAATGCTGAAGAAATAACTATGGAAGAAGCAGAAAAAGCTACAGTAGCTTATTATACTTCAATTGGAATTACAGATTTCCATTATAAAGATTGGTTTGATATAAACAATACTTATGATGAAATAACAGAAACATATTCTTATACCTATGAAGGATGGGGTGGATATGATTCAATGCCAGTAATTAAGGCATTAGATGGTTCAGAACTTAATGTTACTACTTGGGCTGATGAAATAATTCAAGGTGAAAATTCAGTTACAAGACAATGGCTTAGAAATGGTTCAGATGGATGGAGACTTGACGTTGCAAATGAAGTTTCAGATGAAACATGGAGAGCCTTCAGAAAGTCAGTTAAAGAAGAAGGAGACAATGCAATTATTGGAGAAATTTGGACAGATGCATCAAGTTACTTACTTGGAGATATGTACGATTCAGTAATGAACTACAGATTTAGAGGAAGTATGCTAGGATATGTACAAGGTACAAAGGCAGACGATAATACAAAAACTCTATATTCAGCATTAGATGCTACAAAAGAACTTGAAAAAATGAGAGAACAATATCCAAGAGAAGCCCTAGAAGCTATGATGAATTTAGTAGATTCACATGATACACAAAGAGCTATTTCATCAATAGATGGCTATGGCAAAGGTGGAGAAAATAGAGACTATGCAAAAGAACCAACACAAACTGCAATTGAAAAAATGCACTTATTAGCATTGCTACAAATGACTTATGTAGGATCGCCTACAATTTACTATGGTGATGAAATGGGACTTGCAGGTTGTGATGACCCAGATAACAGAAGAGCAGCACCTTGGGGAATGGGTAATGAACATTTAGTTAATTGGTATGCACAAATGACAGCTATAAGAAGTGCATATTCAAATCTTAGAACTGGTGATACTAATGTTTCTATTGTAGAAGATACTTACAAAGATGATGTAATGGCATATACAAGAATTAATTCAACTGACAAAGCATTAGTTGCAGGAAATAGACTTGGTGAAGCAATAGAAGTTACACTTGAAACACCAGGAATTGCAGATGGAACTAAACTTACAAATATATTAAATACTAAAGAAACTTATACAGTAGAAAATGGACAAGTAAAAGCTACAATACCAGCATACAGAGGTATTATCTTAGTTGACAAGGTAAAAGATGTTAGCTATAACAAAGAAGGACTTAAGGATGCTTATGATTCAAGCTATATTGTAAAAGATAAGGCAACTCCAAAGTCAGAAGCAGATGTAATTGCT
>CAMNZV010000194.1 GCA_946575275.1 uncultured Clostridium sp.
TATATAAATCCTATATGGATATTGATAGTTGTTTTGTAGCTGTATCTCGCCTTTAACCGTATCACCTGGTAACATATTCTCTTTTTTCAGAAAGTCATCAGTATTTGGAACTGTAATAATCCCCTCTTCATTACCTTCTATTTTTATTGTAGTTGTTTCTTCAGCGTAGGTTTTATAGGTTAGGGCAATGCTACTAAACACACCAATTGAACATATTATTGCAACAAAGGTTTTAATCTTTTTTAAATTCATTTGATTTCCCCCTTTGATTTGCTATATTTACTATTCTAAGCTTGATAATTTAGCTAATACATCAGCTGATGCTTGTGTCCATGTATCTAAAGCTGCACCATTTGAAGCTTGGATACCTTCTGCATTTACAATTACATCAAAAGTTGCATTCTTGTATGTGTTATCTGCACTTTTGTCTAATGAAACTGAATCTAATAAATAAGAAGTTGACATTCCTGGTGCAACCTTTCCAAGGTAATAGAAATATTCATCTCCACCATCTACCCAATTATTATCTTCTAATGAAGCAGTTAAGTTTTGGTAAGTTAAGTTAATCTTTTCGGTGTTATCTCCTCCATATGGAGTTTCCTTAAATACTTTTTCAAAATTAATTCTTATAAAAGAATCATAAGTTGAAGTGTTTTTTGCTGCAACATCCTTGTTTACTTCTGTTCCTGGTACTACCTTTGCTGCTTCTTCTTCGTCAAATATTTCTTCAACCTTTACTCCATCGTCTGGATCTTCATTTGGATCTTCATTTCCTGATGTAGCAAAGCTATTTGTTACTGAATCTGTTGCTGTAAACCATGCAAAAGTTCCCCCAACACATGCCATGATTGCAACTGAAGCTGCGATAATACTTAATTTTTTCTTTTTCATTTTAAAATCTCCCCTTTTAATAAATTAAATTTATATAATGCCAATTTGGCATAATAACACTTTTACTTATAATATCTTTCTTTCATTTGCGACTTTCACTGCCATTGTCCTGTTATTAACCTTAAGTTTCTTATACATGTTACTAACATGATACTTGACAGTAGCCCTACTTACACTTAGTGTGTTTGCAATTTCTTCATTATTTAGCCCTTCTGCAAGTAATCTTATAACTTCTAGTTCATACTTACTTAAGGATTCTGGGTTAACTAAAGGCTGTAGATACTTTGGATATAAGTCTGCTTGTATCTTTAATGCTTTTTCCACTGCCTTTATGTAGTCGACTTTAAATTTTATGTCTAATCTATCAAAATTAATATCCTTCCATAATGGATATAATAGCATCCCCTCGTCTGCTATTACCCTTATGAAATTATAGTTTTCTGCTATTTTTAAGGTACTTAAGAATACATCTGTGTATTCTCTTCCCAATCTATATAAAATTACAGCTTTTAGTAATCCTAATTCCATGTCCAAGTAGATTCTTTTATATTTTGTTGTATATATACTCATTCTTTCTATTAAAGAAAGTGCCTCCATATACTTTTCCATGTAGATATATGCTCTTATTTTAATCATAAATTGATATCTATCTGTTATGAAGAATTCAGAAAATTCATCTGGAGCATTATTTTTTAACCATTCCTTTATACTCTTGTCATTTCCCTTTCTAAATTCCAGTGAAATAATATTAGCTTTAATATTTAAAGTAAATTCTTTATGATTAATGCTTTCCATTTTGTTCAAAAGATTACTTACTATACTTTCAGCAGTATCTAAATTTCCATCTGCTAAAAACAATCTGCTCATTACTCCAATTGCTGCATATTCATTTTGAAATTGTCCACCCAATGTAGCTTCAGACAATCCCTTTGTTAAATATGATATAGCTTCAAATCTTTTATCTTTCTCATATAGACTTTCACCTAAGGCAATGTCCCTTAACCCATCTGCATTCCTTCCTAAGGCTTGTCTAAATGGTTTACTCATTAGTTTATGTAGTAATTTATCATGTTTGCTCCATTGGCAAAAATCTTTACCACCATTCATTAAACTTGGTAAATTACCTGTAACACTAACCATTTTTAGTGAAATCCCATTACTTATACAACACTTTGCTGTATCAACCATCTTTTTCATAATGTCAATTATTCCACTATGAGGTATAGCAATATTTAAATATGCCCTTTTTTCTATAGCTTTATTTAATCTGTAATCATTTTTATCTATTGAATTAATAAGTTCATCTAACTTATTAAGATAATATTTTGATTTTTCTTCATTCATCATTACAGAACATAACATAGCCATAGCTGACAATAATTCTGGTGATTGTAATACTGTTTCTTCTGGAAGACTGTAATAAAAAGTATATGTTTCCTTAAAGTTAGAACTTCCTCCATAGCTATCTAAATTATAAATTAGAATTTCAACTACTTTGTCATAATCCTTTGCCATGGAATAGTATTTAAGTGCTTCCATTAAATTATTATTTTTTTCATAATATATGGCTACTCTATAATAAAAAATTCTACGTTGTTCCTCTGTAAATATATCTTCCTCTTTAACAAGTAAAAAGTTTCTAAAATATTTATCTATAACATAATTTCTATTTTTTATTACAGATAAATATCCATCTTGTTCAAGAATCATATCTATCATTTCTTTTCCATTATCATTACAGGCAACCTCTTGAATTATCTCTATATCAAATTCTTCAAACCTTGCCATTTGCACCAAAAACTTTTGAACTCTTTTATCTAAATGTGTAAACACCTCTAAATCCATGTACTTAAAGACTCCAGTTTCAATTAATGCTTTTATATTTTCATTATCCTTTTCACCCCTTGCAATGCAATTAATATATAGCAATGTTGCAATTGGGTATCCATTGGTGATTTTATAACAGTTTTCTATTTCTTCTGAAATCAATTCCAGTTTATTTAATTGAAAAGCTTCTTCAATTTCTATTTTATTGAAGGTTAAATCTTCCTTATATCTTATTTCTAAATTTCTTGTATAAAAGAAAGGTTCTAAATATTTAGGTAACCCTGCCCTACTTAATATTAAAAAAGATATTCTATTATTTGTTTTTGTAATTTCTAAAATAAAACTAAATACTTTATCTCTATCATCTTTATCATATAATAATTCTAAGTCATCTATTATTATTAAAGTTTTACACCTTTTATCAAATTCCATTTCTATAACACTGCATAATTCATTTATGAATTTTTTGCTTTTGCAAGTAAGATATTCCCATTCCTTATAATTGTCCTTTGCAAATTCTATTGCATTAACTGTTTTTCCATATCCACTTAGAGCTTCAAGATATATTATTGGAAATTGAATAAATTTATTCTTCCAAAGTTCATAGGTACCTTTTAATGGAATTATATGTTCTTTATTATGCTGCACTTGAACATTCATATTATCTTTAGCTCCTTCCTTTTTTTGTTTATTTTTAACTTATGAATTAATTATATAGTCTACGAAAATGAATGTCCACTAACCAGATGGTTAGTAATTGCAAAAATAATTCATATTTTATTCACAAACTTATTGCTTTACTTTATATTTATATAATTATTATTGAAGATTATGTCAATTATTTTAAAAAATTAGCTATGCACTAAAATTATAATACATAGCTATCTTTGAATTAATTTTTATTTTTAATTATACATATACCTTGAGTCATTGTTCCCATTGGACAATATACACACCAGGATCTTGGTTTAAATAATATCATTGTTATTATTCCTAATAAGGTTGATGTTAACATAACGCTATAAAACCCAAAGGCAAACTTTGCAACCCAAGGATGAAATAGAGTTCCATGATATGCAAAATTCCATGGTAAATTAAATACCCATAATAACTTTATACTTTCCTTTAATTCTAAATTCCCTGCAAAAACTAAATAAGTTGAAAAAATCATATTGAAAAACATAACCATAAAAAATATTAAAAATCCATATCTAAACCATTTACTTTTTATAAATGCTGGAATATCCTTTTTTCTAGATAACTTAAACTTATTACCAAGCAAGCTAAATAGTTGACCTCTTCCACAATATTTATTGCAATATGCCTTATTTCCTTTAATTGTTGAAATAGCTAATGGAATGAAAAAGCAAATTAACCCAAGCCAAGCAAATAATATATTAAAAAAACCTAATATAATGTACAATGCTGAAACAATCCATAAATATTCATACCACTTCTTTTTAGTTTTCATTATTCCTATCCCCCATAATAATTTCAATAACAGATGCTGGACATTCCCTAGCACATAAGCCACAACCAACACAGCTGTTTAAATCAACCTCTGCAAATATTCCTTTTGGAATGCTAGTAGCTTTTTTAGGACAAACCTTTATACAACTTCC
>CAMNZV010000195.1 GCA_946575275.1 uncultured Clostridium sp.
TAATACCCTTTATTTGATACATATTTCCCATATCTGTGAATATAAGAATATTATTCTTTGTATTACCTTTTATCAAATATTGAAGCTCATCACCTTCTCTATACTCAATACCCAAAACATTAGCATTAGACCTTGCATAGCTTCTTTCAGGAATTCTCTTTATAAATCCATCCCTAGACATGGTAATTACAATATCCTCAACAACTATTAGCTCTTCAACATCAATTTTAGCTGCATCATCATTTTCAACAATTCTCGTTCTTCTTTGGCAAGGATATTTATCTGATACCTCTTTAAGTTCTAACTTAATTACCTTTAGCAATACCTTTTCATCATTTAAAATTTTACTTAATTCTTTTATTTTCTTTTCAAGGTCTTTATATTCCTTTTGAAAGGTTGTTATTTCAAGTCCAGTTAACCTATATAACATAAGCTCTAAAATTGCTGTAGCCTGATTTTCTGTAAAACTATATTTTGTTACAAGATTATCTAGGGCATCCTTTTTAGATTTAGAATTTCTTATAGTTTTAATTACTTCATCTAATATATTAATAGCTTTAATAAATCCTTCTACAATATGAAATCTTTTTTCAGCTACCTCAAGCTCCCTTTTAGTTCTCCTAGTTATAACATCCTTCTGATGATTAACATAGTGAATTAAAATTGTCTTAAGTCCCATAGTTTCAGGTTTACCATTAGCTAGTGCAACCATATTAAAGCTTATATTACATTGTAGATCTGTTTTCTTAAATAAATATTTCAACACTTTATCTGCAACATCTTCATCTGCTGACTTTTTAAATTCAATTACTGCCCTAATACCAGTTCTATCTGATTCATCCCTGATATCAGAAATTGATTCAAGAACCTTAGCATGCCTTTTATCCCCAGTCATTTCAGAAATAGTTTGAAGTAATTTAGCTTTATTTCTCTTATAAGGAAATTCTGAAATAACTATACCAATTCTTCCGTTTTCAAGAGTTTCTATTGAAGTTTTAGCCCTGCAAGTTACCTTTCCTTCACCGGTTTCATAGGCTGATAACATAGAATTTACCCCTATTAATATTCCTCCTGTTGGCAAATCTGGTCCCTTTATATATTCCATTAATTCCTTTGTAGAAATATCATTGTTATCTATATATGCAAGCACCCCATCAATAACTTCATTTAAGTTGTGGGGTGGAATATTAGTTGCAAGCCCAACTGCAATCCCAAAGGTCCCATTAACAAGCAAATTAGGATATCTACTTGGAAGTACCCTAGGTTCAATTTCACTATCAGAATAATTTGGTACCATTTCAACTGTATCCTTATCAATATCTCTTAGCATTTCCATGGAAATATTCGTAAGCCTAGCTTCTGTATACCTCATTGCAGCAGCTCCATCACCATCAATGGAACCAAAATTTCCATGTCCATCAATTAATGGGTTTCTTGTTGAGAAATTTTGAGCTAAAATTACTAAAGCATCATAAACAGAGGTATCACCATGAGGATGAAACTTACCTAAAATATCTCCAACTATTCTTGCTGCTTTATAATATGGCCTATCAGGAAATGCCTTAAGTAAATAAGCTCCATAAAGAATTCTTCTATGTACTGGTTTTAATCCATCCCTTACATCTGGAAGTGCTCTTTCCTTTGCAACTTCAACTGCATAAGGCAAATAGTTTTCTGGCATAGCTTCTTCAATAGGAATTGTAATTACATTATTATCTATTGGAATAATATCTTTTTTCTTTACCATTTATGTCACCTCAACTAAAATTCAGCATATTTATACATATATTTTTTCCTTGGTTCAACAACATCTCCCATTAATAAAGAAATCATTCTCTCAGCCTTAGCTGCATCATCAATGGTAACCTTAAGTAATGTTCTACTTTCCGGATTTAATGTAGTTTCCCATAATTGTTCTGGATTCATTTCTCCAAGACCCTTATATCTTTGTATTAATGCACTATTTCCAATTTTCTTTTTTGCTTTAATTAATTCTTCATCACTATAAGCATAAATAGCTTCCTCACCTTTTTTACTGTTTTTATATACTTTATATAAAGGTGGCTGTGCCAAATATAAATGTCCATTTGCAATTAATGGTTTCATATATCTATAGATATATGTCATCCATAGGGTTCTTATGTGATATCCATCAACATCTGCATCACTCATATTAATTATTTTTTCATATTTTAAATTTTCTTCTTTATAATTATCTAAAGTTCCAGTACCAATTGCAGCATTAAATAATCTTAACTCCTCAGAAGCTAAAACATTTTCTAGTTTTTGTTTTTCTGTATTCATAATCTTTCCTTTAGATGGCATTATTGTTTGAAATCTTCTATCCCTTGCCTGCTTTGCAGAACCACCTGCAGAATCTCCCTCAACTACAATAAATTCATTTACATTAGTATCCTTCATGGTACAGATAGCAATTTTTCCTGCAAGAGGTGCAGTACCCTTTCCTATTTTCTTTTTCTCTGCATCATTAATTTTCTTAATTTTATCCCGTCTAATTGCAGCCAAAAGAGCATTATTCATAATGTCCATTGCAAGTTTATTGTTATCTTCAATCCACTCTGAAAATCTTGTATAAGCTAAATCATTCATCATAGTATAGGCTTCAATATTTCCAAGTTTCGTTTTGGTTTGACCTTCAAAAACTGGATTTGTAATTTTTATTCTTAATATTGCTGTCATACCTTCTCTTAAATCATCGCCTTCAAATTCCTTATCCTTTTCTTTAATAACCCCAAGCTTCTTTGCCCATTCCTTAAAAGCCCTTGTCATCCCCGTCTTAAATCCAGTTTCATGAGTACCAGCCTCTGTTGTTGGAATATTATTAACATAACTTGCAATATAGTCTGTTGCAGAATCAGTAAATTGTATACATACTTCACCGTACATATGTATATTATTTACATCTCTTTCACCCTCAAATAAAATAGGTGTTTCATGTATAGGAGTTTTACTTTCATTTAAATAGTCAATAAAATCAAGTAATCCTCTTTCTGAATAATATTCTTTCTTAACTATATCATCTTTTCTCATGTCAATTAAAGAAAGCCTAATTCCTTTATTTTGAAAGGCCAATTCTTGTAATCTTTCATCTATAACATCAAACTTAAAGTCAGTATTTGAAAAGATATCCTTATCAGGCATAAAAGTAATCTTAGATCCTGTTCCAGTAGCACTAGAAATCACTTCTAATTTAGTAACAGCAGTACCGGGCATATTTTTTTTATGCTCCTTGTCATAAGCATATTCAAATCTTTGTCTATATAATTTATTATTCTGTTTAACTTCCACTATAAGCCATTTGGATAAGGCATTAACTACAGCTGCTCCAACTCCATGTAAACCTCCAGAAGTTTTATAATTTTTATTATCAAACTTTCCTCCAGTATGAAGTTCTGTAAATACCATCTCAACTCCACTTTTTTTCTTTATAGGATGAATACCTGTTGGAATACCTCTTCCATTATCTTCAATTGTTACACTCTTATCACTATTTAAAATAATTTTTGCATTATCTCCATATCCATTTGTTATTTCATCTATAGAATTATCTAGTATTTCCCATATGCAATGATGTAATCCTTTGCTCCCAGTTGAACCTATATACATCCCTGGTCTAACTCTTACAGGCTCCAGTTTTTCAAGTGAAGTTAAATCAGTAACATCATATGTATTCTTAGTTTCCATATAAAACCTCCATCTATAAGTATCTTATTACAATATACGTTTTTTTTATTATTCTGTCAAAAGTATCTTACTTTAAAACTCAAAAAGAAGGCTAAAACCCTAAGTTTAACCTTCTAATAAAACTAATTCGTGTCCATAATTTCAACATTTCTTACATGTTTTGTATGATTCCAATCTTTGTTCTTCCTTCTCATTATTCCTTGTACAGTTATTGGTATCCATGTTAAAGTATATACACTATATAACAAATATCTGATAAAAAATACAAAAGATTTTTTACCAAGGAATAATAAGGTTGCTAATAAAAATATTACGTAATAAGCTATATTAATTAACATTGTAATATTTCCATCTGTAACATCTTTAAATAGTATTGGAAATACAAATATATTTGATGAAAATAAGACCATCATTATAAAAAATCCATTTGATATTTTTTTGTCCAATCTTAATACTAAAGGAGTCAAAATAAATTGTATAAGTATAAATATATTAAATCCCACATTACCTATTATACTGCTAACAGTAAATACTTCTCCACTATATGGAATCTTCCCTTGAATATATCCTATAACTGCAGATATACCAAGTAATAATGTTACAAATGGTTGCAGAACATATATTCCAGCAT
>CAMNZV010000196.1 GCA_946575275.1 uncultured Clostridium sp.
TCTATTAATTTTTCCTCATAATCTTTACTTTCAATTTCTAATAATTTAACTTCCTCTTGTTTTTTATGTATCTTAATTGATTCTTCCTCATACCTAATGTCTTTAATTTCATCTAAAAGAGTTATTATTGTATCTTCTAATTTACCTTCTTCTTTTTCAGTATTATCAAGGTTCTCTCTTAAATTATATATAGCATTTGCTATTTCATTTTTAATGGTTTCTTTCTTTTCAATATTTGAAATAAATTCATCACAACATTTTAGTAAATTACTTGATAATTCATTAAATAGCTCAAGCTTTGCCTTCTTATCAATATTAGATTTATTTTGCCTATACTGTTTTATATAACTATTTAAAAGGTCACCATAGTTTTTTATTCTATCTTCATCATTCTTTAGCTTGTTTTCTATAGCTGGAAGAAACCATTCTTTCACTAAACCACTACTATCCTTTGCCTTTGTAAAAAGTTCAGATAGTCCTGATTCTTTAAGATTTATCTTTTTTATTATGTCTTCCCATTCTTTATTGTTAATGTCATATTCCCTAAGCTTTGCAAAGTAATTACTTGTTGTTACTGAATTATTCATGTCATAATAATTGAATTTTAGGTTTCTATTCTTCTTTAAATCCTCTAATAGCTTTTTAGAATTAGCAAAACTTTTTATACTTCTTCTATTATTCTTTTCTTCAACAATTGGAATATTATTAATATCATATTCATTATTTTCTCTATATTCATGAATAAAATTTATTATATCCAGTTTATCTTTAGAATTTTCATCTGAAGTTGCTTCCTTTTTTCTAACCATCATTCCTGTTAATAAGAATCCTGCTTCCTGATCTAATTTCCACTCTATTAGAATATAGGTTGGGGTACTAGTTGTAAAATAACTGTCAAAGGTTCTATCCTTTGTACTTCTGTATCTTTTATTAACAAAAGGTGCCATAATCATTTGTACAAGTACAGATTTTCCCCCTCCGTTTCTTAAATTGAACATGGTGTTTTCACCATATAAATCAAATATTTCATCTTCTATTTTCATGGTGTTATAATTGTAATTTAAATTTACAAGTCTAATTTTATTTATTTTACTCATTTACATCTTCTCCCAAAGCCCTAAGGACCCTATTATAATTATTTTTATTTAAAAGATTCCAATCCATAAAATTGTCAAGCTTCTTGGTAGTTTTAATCATATCATCACTTTTAATATAATAAATTAATCCCTGATTATCTAAAAAATCCAATATTGTATTTAGAAAGCCTTCCTTTGTTGTTTTTGATATACTTTTACTATCACTACTTTTTAATGCTTCAAATCGTTCAAGAATATTTTCAAAAGCTATTCCACTTTCTATCTTATCCTCTACTCTATCTATACCATCCTTTAACCTATCTGTAATAATATTTAAAAATTCCCCAACCTTTATAAATTCTCTTGATTTACTAGAAATACTTTGAGAATTATAGAATTCTACTAAAAGGGTTAATATAATAAATTGTGACAAATAATAATCCTTATCATTTGCTCCTGATTTACACAATGCCTTTTTTAATTCTCCCTTTGAATATCCTATGAAATCATTATCTTCCTTTGGGATCATATATACTACATTTCCATATTTCTTAACATAACACTCAGAGGCCTCTCCAATATCCTTAACCAATTCAGTTATATTTTCATTTTCACAATAATACTTATAAAGCTCTTCTGTCTCTTCCTTAAGCTCACCCTTTTTTAATAAATGATAAAATATTTTATTACTAATTTTTATTTCTTCAGTTGAATATGCCATTATATTTTCCCCCTGATTTTGTTATTTCAATTGAAATATCTGAACATACAAAGTTTTTAATATCACCATTTTCAGTTCTTAATCCCTCTAATTTAATATCATTATTTCCAATAATTTTCTCTACTTTAATTTTACTAATTTTATTGAAATTTTTGTTTTCGTTAATAATTTCTATAATGCTTTTATTAAGTTGAAATTGTGATTCAACTGTTTCAATAGAATTTTTTCTTTCTTCTTCTATTTCTGCAATATTAATAATTCTATTTTTTAATAATTCTATTATAATCTCTCTAAAAATTTCAACTGTTGGTATTAATGTATTTATTAAAAGTTTATTTTCTTTAATTAAAGAATTAATTTCCCCTAAAGTTATTTTTCCACTTACACTTGTAAGTTCTATTATTAACTCAATTACTTTTTTGTATTTTTCTAATTTTTCAAGCTTTCTCCTGTTTTCTTCTTCAATAAATTCATCTTCGTCAAAGGAAATTTCAATATCCTCTTCTATTTCACCTTTTTTAATTAATTTTTGATATTCTAAGGCTTTATTTATATTGTAATATTTCTTTGGTTTCTTTTTAAATAAAGGTCTTAAAAACATATCTATGTCTTCTAACTTATTTGGATTTTCTATAATTTTATCGTAAACTTCTACTTTGAAATTAAATCTTTCTATAAGTGACATTTTTGATATATTTTCAAGTTCCCTTCCATAAACATCCTTAAGGTCAAAATGTTTCTTTAATACTTTTTGATCCTCATCTATGGTTCTACTTAAATATTTCTCGATTATTCTTAAATTATTAAGATTCTCCTCTTCCTCTTTATTTAATTCCTTAATATGTATATCATGTTCAATGAACTCGTTAATTTTTTCATTTACCATTTCTCTATGTATTATAAATTGTTTTTTGGTGTCATTTAAAATATTTATATTTCCTTCCATCATTGATTTATAATCCTCTGTAGAATATGTAAGTGGATTTTCCCTAATCTTTCTTATTGCCTCCTCCATACTTTGAACTCGTCTTCTTAGTATAGAAAATATATTTTTAATATCATCTACAGCCTTATCATAGGATGCCTTTTCTAAATGCATTTTAAATACAATTTCATGAATAGTAATTTTTAAATTTTCCTCTATTTCTAATGTTGATAAAAGAAGAGAATAACCATCCTCTGTAAGAGAATAAGATACTCTTCTAACTAAATCAATATATTTCATTTCATTTTTAATGAAGCTTATATTTACATCATTATATTGTCCTTCTTTATAGTTATACGCTTTAAAATACATTGCACTTCCATCATTACAAAAAATTGTATTAACTATAAATTCAGCAAAGTCTTTACAATCATCATATGTAATTTCCTTTTTATAATGAAGATTGTTAACCTCATCAATAAAACTTGCTATGTGATCTATAGTACAAATTTCCTCCTTTAAGGATTGTTCCATTATGTAAAGTAGCACTGAAAATATTAAATTATCCTGTTCATAGCCCTCTTCAAATCCGTATTTTTTCCATGTACCCTTAGCTATACTATTTCTAAAAAGCAAAGCATAAGCCCCTATTTTTTTCATTCTAATGTGTTGCACATTTAAAAATTTTAAATCCATTTTTCCTCCAACTATAAATCTGTTATATTTATTATTTCCTGTGGTATGTAAAGCCCTGCCTTTAATATAGCTTCAATTTCATTTCTGTATGTATTATTAAATTCATTTAAAAATAATTCATCTATATTACTATTTTGCCCATCTTTTGTTTTTGGTAAGGGTATCTCATCTCCCTTTGCCTTGTCAATCATCTTTTTATATCCTTTAATAAAGGGGATAATATTATATTCTTTCCCAAACAATTTATAAAGGCTTTCATAAATAACTATTCCCTCATAATCTAAATCTCCAAAATATAATATTGTATTATTAATGTTTGCTACATAATCCTCTACTGATATTTTAAAATCATTAAAAGCTTTAATAATACTTTTTCCTCCACCATAAATTAATGTGCCAATATTTTCTCCTAATATTTCACCCTTATTTATTAAATGTCTTCTCATGGTATAATAGGTATCTTTATTTTCTATAATTAATATTTTCTGTGGATTTTCCTTAGACTTTGAATAGTATGCTAAAGGTTCTGATGTATCATAATAATTTAGATATTTAAGATCCAATCCTAAATTCTTAATAATGGTTTTTCCACCTTCCTTTTGCAAAAACTTTTCCCTTCCAAAAATCTGAAAGGATCTTTCATTCATAGACACAATTTCCTCTAATAAATGTTCTTTATTCGTTAGAAAATCACTTAATTTCAGTATATATTCTCTATGCTCTATATATTTTTCTATATGTTCTTTATAATAACTTATATTTAGCTTATAATAAAGCTTGTAATTTAATTCCATAAAAAATTCACTATTATCTGTACTCTTATTTAATATTCTATATTTTTTATAAAGAGTTGGTCTTTTACCATTCCCACCACTATTTTTTACTGGTTCAAGTTTTTCTTTT
>CAMNZV010000197.1 GCA_946575275.1 uncultured Clostridium sp.
ATTACTACATTATTTCCATTTTCTCTAGCGTGTTTTATAGCAGCTTTTGAAATATCCACAGGTTTTGTGCTATCTCCAAGTGAAAATACTGGAATATCAATTTGTTTTCCAACAACTTGTAATTGTTTTATAGCAGCTGGTCTATATATATCACAGGCCACTAATAATGGTTTTTTGTTTTCTTTTCTAAGGTTTAATGCTAATTTACCACACATGGTAGTTTTACCTGCACCTTGCAAACCAACTAACATAATTACTGTAAGATTAGAACTTGAATAATTAATCTTACTTTCACTTGTACCCATTAAATCTGTTAACTCATCGTTAACTATTTTTATTACCTGTTGACCTGGTGTAAGACTTGATAATACTTCTTCTCCTACACACTTGTCTGATACATTTTTCACAAAAGTTTTAACTACCTTATAGTTAACGTCTGCTTCAAGTAGGGCAAGTTTCACTTCCCTCATAGCTTCTTTTATATCTTTTTCTGTTAACTTTCCTTTACCTTTTAATTTCTTAAAGGTAGCTTGAAGTTTTTCTCCTAATCCTTCAAAAGCCATATTAAACCTCCCATTTCAAAGTCATTTTTGACTATAAAATTTTACAAATCTAAAAGAGACAATAAATTTTTATTTATTTCATCTTCATCTTTTATTTTATAATTATCTTTTAAATAATTCTTTAGATTTATAATTATGTTTTCACGTTTCATACTCTTTTGAAGTAAGTGAAGTTTTTCTTCATAGGACAGAAGTTGTTTGTAACATCTTTTTATTAAGTCATGGGTTGCTTGCCTGCTTGTGTTGTTTATTTCAGATATTTCAGCTAAGGATAAATCCTCATTATAGTATAAATCCATTATGTTACATTGTTTTTCAGTTAACAAAGGACCATATAAATCCATTAATAACGAAATTTCAACTCTATCTTCCATGTTCTCACCTTACCTACAATAGAGATAATAACAAAATTATTTAAGGGTGTCAAGTATTTTTACTTAACACTTATATTATTTTTAAAATAAGGCCTCTGCAAAAGCTTTAGCATCAAATTCTTGTAAATCATCTATACCTTCACCAACCCCTATATATCTAACTGGTATATTTAAAGATTGTTTAATAGAAATTACAACTCCACCCTTTGCTGTTCCATCAAGTTTTGTTAAAATTATTCCGTCTATTTTGCAAACCGCCATAAATTGTTTCGCTTGAATTATTGCATTTTGCCCAGTTGTACCATCCAATACAAGAAGTGTTTCCTTTAAACCTTCTCCTATTTCCCTATCTATAACTCTATTTATCTTATCAAGCTCATTCATTAGATTTTTTTTATTGTGAAGTCTACCTGCAGTATCACAAATTAATATATCTGCCTTTCTTGATTTTGCAGCCTGTATTCCATCATAAACAACAGCTGCTGGATCTGATCCCTCTGACTGTTTTATTAAATCAACACCTGCTCTTTGACTCCATATCTCTATTTGGTCTATAGCTGCTGCTCTAAAGGTATCTGCTGCTGCTAAAACAACCCTTTTCCCCTCTGATTTTTTCTTTGAGGCAAGTTTTCCAATAGAGGTGGTTTTTCCAACTCCATTTACTCCAATTATTAGCATTACCTTTTTATCCTCATATATTTCATCTGTACCTTCTGATAACATGTCTTTAATAATTTCTTTTAAAGCAGGTATTACTAATTCTGTATCATTTATCTTTTCATCTCTTATTTTATCCTTTAACCTATCTATAATCTCTAAGGTTGTTTCCATTCCAATATCTGATGTAATTAAAGCTTCTTCAAGTTCATCATATAAATCATCATCAATTTTTACTGCAAGTTTTAATACCTCATTAATTTTATCTGTTAACCCATTTCTAGTTTTAGTTAATCCATCTTTTAGTTTGTCAAATATTTTACCAAACATATTATTCCTCCATATCTTATTCAACCTGTGCCAAATCTACAGATACAACTTTTGAAACGCCCTTTTCTTCCATTGTAATTCCATACATTACATCACTAGCTTCCATTGTACCTTTTCTATGTGTTATAACTATAAATTGAGTTCCATCTGAAAACTCCTTTAAAAATTCTGCATATCTAAAAACATTAGCATCATCTAATGCAGCCTCAATTTCATCAAGTATACAAAATGGGGTAGGTTTCATTTTTAAAATAGCAAATAATAATGCAATGGCAGAAAGTACTTTTTCTCCCCCTGACATTAAATTTATATTTTGAAGCTTTTTCCCTGGTGGTTCTACATTTATATCAATATTTGCAGATAGCTCATCACCTTCTCCTAAAATCAACTCTGCACTACCACCTTTAAATAATTCCTTAAAGGTTTCATTAAAATTTTCATTTAAAATATTAAAATTTTCTTTAAAAACCTCTTTCATTTTATTAGTTAACTCCAATATTACTTGATTTAATTCTTTTTTAGCCTTTTCTAAATCCTGTTCTTGGACATACATTTCTTCATATTTTTCCTTAACCTCTTCATACTCAGAAATTGATGCTAAATTAACAGTTCCAAGAGCCGTCACTTTACCTTTAAGTCTTGAAATTTCTGATTTTACTAATTCCTCATCTGTTATTTCAACTGCTATATCATAAGCCTCAGCTAAAGTTAACGATAACTCATCATTTAATTTAGTATAAAGATTATCCTTTTCCATTTCAAATTTAGCCTTTTTTAATTCACCTTTATTTAATATACCTTCTTCTCCATTTATAATATCAGAAAGTTCATAGATAATAGTTTCTTTTTTATTGATGTCTTCCTTATATTTAGCTTTTTTTATTTCGTCATCTTTGAAAAGTAATGATAATTCTTCTATTTTTTTTGTTTCATCTTTTATTAAAGCTTCTTTCACTCCAATATCCTCTTTTAAATTTGAAACCTCTGTAGTTTTTTCTGAGTTTTCCAAAGATAAATTATTTATTTTGTCTGTAAATTCATCAATTTCATTACCTATCCTATATACTTGGCTTAATTTGTTTGTTAATGCTTCATCAAAGGAAGCCTTTTTAATTTTAAGCTCTGTAATTTTCTCTGTAATAGCTATATTTTCTTTTCGTTTATTGTCTAAATCTTCTTCAAGTTCATGTGATTTATCATTATTATTTAGATTATCTCCCTCTAATTTCTCTAACTCCTTAGATTTTTCTTCTAGCTTTATGGTAAGGTTTTTTATATCAGACTCATTTCTTAATACTTCTTCCCTTAATACTTTTAAGCTTTCTTGCAATCTAAAGCCTTCAGTTTTTATACCCTGTATTTCACTTTCATTTTTAGCCTTTTCTATACCTTTAAAATGTATTTTATCCTTATCATTTAGAATTTCTTCGTCAATTTCCTTAATAAGTATCCTTATACTTTCATACTCATTATTCCTTTGTGCTAGCTCCTGCTTTTTATTTTGAAGTTCATCTGAAAGCTCCTGAATTTCTCTTTTTCGACCTAATATATTAGTGAATTTTTTATTAATACTACCACCTGTTAAGGCTCCCCCTGGGGCTATAATTTCACCATCTAATGTTACAATCCTTAAGGAATTATGACTAAACTTTGATATTTTAAGAGCAGAATTCATGTTATTGCACACAATAGTTCTTCCAAGTACATTCTTTATTGCAACCTGATACTTTTCATCATAGGTTATTATATCTGAAGCTATTCCAATATATCCTTCTAAACTTGCAATATTACTATTTACAGTAATTTTATTTCCATTAATATTATTTAAGGGCAAAAACGTTGCTCTACCTAAATTATTAGTTTTTAAATAGTTTATTAAATATTTTGCAATTTCATCATTTAAAGTAATAATATTTGAAATAGCACCACCTAATGCAATTTCAATTGCAGTTTCATATTCCTTTTTAACCTTGAAAACATCTCCAAGTACCATAGTTTCACTAGCATTATTAATTTCTCCACTTTTAATTCTTTCCATAAGTGTTTTAACTGTTCTATTATATCCCTCATAATGCTTCTCAAGATTAGATAGCATATTTTTATTAGCTTCTATTTCATTAACTCTTTTATTTAAGTCTTTAATTTGCTGCTCCATTTTATTGTTTTTTTAAATTGCAGGATGTTATCCTTTTCTTTTTTTCTTCAATTCCCTTTTCAAGAAAAGTTATCTCTTCAAGTAAAATATTGTTCTTATTGTTTAAGGCCTCTAAAGTTCCAGTACTTATCTTAATATTTCCTTCTACATTTTTAATAGATAAAATTTTATTAGTAAGATTTTCATTTTTCCCATTAATTTCTGTTTCTATACGAGTTAATGTATTTTTTATTTCT
>CAMNZV010000198.1 GCA_946575275.1 uncultured Clostridium sp.
TAATATACCTAATATAAGCCCAAAACTATTAAAGACATTTAGTCTTTGTTCAAACATGCTAAATAAGCTTGGTAAAATGATAAATAAAGTCCACCACCCAGGAAAAAATATATTAAAATCCCATAGATTTAGTGTTTGACCTCCATACCCAATGCCCACTAATATTAATGCAATACCCCAAAAAACATTACTATAATTCTTCTTCATAAATTACTCCTTTATTCTTTTTATTCTATTTTACCACAAATACTATGTAGTAAAAAAGAGCTGTTTATCACAAACAACTCTTTTTTAGTATATATTAAATTTTTTGGGGTGCATTATTATTACGTAAAAAAAACAAAGAAGTCCTAATTTAATTAGACTTCTTTGTCATTTATTACATTTTTATATTATCATCTTTTCTCTCATTTGTAAATAGTTTTAATCATTAATTAGTACCCCATTTAATGAATTATCTTGAAAGAATGTGTTTGCGTTATATAAGAACAATATGTCAGTGTATTTATCTTGTTCCATTAATGTTTCTATATCATCATAATAATATCTTGGATCTACTAATGTAATTTCTGAATAGTGTGATGTTAAAAATGGAACAAATGAATTAGCATAAGAATCCTTTATTATTAATAATTTCTTTTCTTTTTCAAGCTTTGCAGTAGTTTGTATTTTAACAATAGGATGATTTCCTTTTAAAAACATACCATATTGATCTCTTTTTTCTAAATATTCACCACTGTATAAAGATGTTGTTTTTTGTTTTTCTGTTATATATTCTACAACAACATTTGAATCCTCTTTCTTTGGAATATAAACATTTATTTCATCTCCTTCATTATCCTTTGCTAAAGTTTTTGAAAATAATGTTCCATAAAAATTTGACGAAACCTTTTCCTTATTATATTCATCTAAAGAATTAATTTCTATTTTATTTGCATTACAATAATCTTCATAGGCATAGTAAGCTCCAAGTGTAGTCCAATGATGGTCTGTCTTATAATATAAGTATTCATCTTTATGTAAACTTAAATTTTCATAAGGATTTATAAATTTTATGTTTTCATTTAATTTGGTTGAAAATTCATTTATGTTTTTTACTCCATCCTCATTTATTGCGTTAGTGGGTAAATAATCCCTTAATACTGAAGATGCATTTGGAGCTAATAAGAACGTTGTGTTTATATCTTTATGTTTATTGGTAAATTCATTTATTGCTTTTATGTTAGTATTTACAAAATCAACATTTGGCTTTTTAATCTCCTCTAGTAAATAGCCATTTTCACCTAGATATACTCCATTAATTTCTTTCTTTCCAAGAATGGAATCAAAAGATGATTTTAGTGTAACAAAGTTACTTCTAAAAGGAAAGTGATCATTAACGTAAGTTTCTACCTTTGAAGAGTATCTACCCTCCACAAAGGAATCATAACTAAAACTTGGCATTTTTGCAAGAACCCTATTTTCAAGGTCTGAAAATGTATCTTTAGGTAAAGCAAAACTTGTAATTGACATTATAAATATAATAAGAGCAAATACTATTCCAAGTATTCTATAATAAGCTTTCAAAATTATATCCTCCTCTTAAAATCTTAAATATAAAAATGGACTAAAACTTGCATTAACTAAATAAGCGGTAGAAATTACAAGTATAGCAAGTTGTATTGTTATTGCTAACACCATACCACCTTCTCTTTGTTTTTTTAGCCATGTAAATATATTTTTTATTACTGGAGTAGATGCAAAAATTAGTATTACAAATAATATTAAATTTGAATTTAAATAATAATAAGCATTACTATCTATAATAACATTATTGCCTATTCCAAACATTACTTTTATATATTCTATTGCATAGGATAAATCTGTAGAAGCAAAGAATACCCATCCTATAATTACAAAAAGCATTGTGTAAATTCTTTTAAATATTGACGGAATATTCTTAAATATCTTACTTAAGATAAATTTTTCAAGCATTATTAATGCACCATAGAATAATCCCCATACTATAAAATTATAACTTGCACCATGCCAAAGTCCCGTAAGTCCCCACACCACAATAAGATTTCTGCATTGTTTAATAAAGCCACTTCTATTTCCACCAAGTGGAATGTATACATAATCCCTAAACCAGGATCCAAGAGATATATGCCATCTTCTCCAAAACTCACTTATACTTTTTGATATATATGGATAGTCAAAGTTTTCTAAAAATTTAAACCCTAGCATATATCCAATTCCTATAGCCATATCTGAATATCCACTAAAATCAAAATATATTTGGAAAGTATAAGCTAAAATACCAATCCAAGCTGTTGCAACTGAGATTTCAGAAATATTTTGACTTTGTACTGCTGTCCAAAGCATTCCTATATTATTTGCAAGTATTACCTTTTTACCAAGACCTAATATAAATCTTTCTGTACCATAACCAAATTTGTCCAAAGTTATAGCTCTTTTACTAAGCTCAGCCTTAACATCAGAGTACCTGATAATTGGTCCTGCAACTAGATGGGGAAACATTGATAAATAAGTTCCAAAGGAAATTAAGTTTTCTTCAACCTTTACCTTTTTCAAATAAACATCTATTACATAGGACAATGTTTTAAACGTATAGAAAGATATCCCAATTGGCAATGGTAAAGACTTAAATTGTATTGTTAAATTAAAAATGTCATTAATACTATCTATAACTAATCCAAAATATTTAAAAAAGCATAGTATTAGTAAATCTAGTATTATTGTTAATACTAAATATCTTTTTGAACGTCTTTTTTTGCTACTACTTATTACTAGCGCCATATAGTAATTTAATACTATGGTAAAAAACATTAAAAAAACATAAATTGGTTCTCCAAATGCATAAAATATTAAACTTATAATAAATAAGGTTAAATTTTTAATTTTACTAGGCGACAAATAGTATAACACTAATGTAATTGGAAGAAACATAAAAATAAATAATATACTACTAAAAATCATATTGTTACCTCATTCTACTTTATTGTTTCAATAAATTTATTCTTCATTTCTGCTGCATTTTCAGAAATTGCAAAAAAAACATAGTTTCCCTTTATTGATATTTCATTTTCATTTATAATTCCATATTGTTCTGGTGCATAATCTTTAAAGCTATTGCCTTGACTTTCCACCCTATTGTTTATAGCTTCTTCTATAGTATCAATCTGTGATTCATCTTTTACCTTTATTATTAACAATTCACTTACTTCCATAGTTGAACTTGGCAATAACAGCTGAACTTCACTATAATCCTCTAAATTAAGTCCATAAAATCTTTTTAAAGATTTACCATCACCCTCAATAAATTTTGTAGTATCAACTATTGACATTACATTATTTTTTATAGTTTCTACTTCTATATTTTTAAATCCAACAGTTTTACCACTTAATGCTATAACAAGCATTACTATTGAAAATCCTAATAAAACCTTAGTTTTTTTATACAAATCCTCACATCCTTACTTTAAACTATTTAACTTTGTAAGCCAAACTTTATAAAATTCTGGTTTACAGTGCATTCCATCAGATTCATATAAATTCTGATTATCTTTTAGGATATATGTTATATCCACAAATTCAACATTTTTTTCTTCACACATTTCTTCAATTAGTTTATTGCCTTTAGAATTTCTATCTAAACTAACTAATGGTTGTTTTGCTATTGCATCATTTCTTGCAGGAAGCATAGAATTTACATATATCTTCGCACTTGGAATACTTTCTTTTAGTTCATCAACTAAGTCTCCATATGCTATTTTTAAATCATTTAAGTTATTGTACCTAATTAAATCATTTAAACCAAACAATAAATATATCCTTTTGGGAGATAAGTTTTTAATTGTATCAACATCCTTTAAGGCTTCACCTAAGGTTTTACCTTTTTTAGCAACTACTGAAGAATCATTTAAATATCCATATACATTTAACCCTTCCGATTGAGAATCTCCTAAGAAAACATCATTTTTAAATATATTTTTAAAGTTTAATTCATTTCCTTTATTATTTGTTTTATTATTCTTATTTTCTAATTCAGTCCAGTAATTATCAATACTATTTTGAATTTCGACCACGTCTTTCTTTTCAATATTTGCAAGAACTTCTCTATTTTGAGATACTTCTGTTTCTTCCTTTTTTAAGTTGCTTGTACTAGAATTAATTAAAATAAGAGATACTAATACTACGCTTAATAACAAACTTAATATTTTCTTCATATCCAAATCCCCTCCTTTTCATTAATATACTACTAAAAATCTATTCATAAATGGTAACAAAAAATTTACGTTCTTCA
>CAMNZV010000199.1 GCA_946575275.1 uncultured Clostridium sp.
TTAATGGAATAAAAACAAGTATACAGATACAGCTAAAATTAGGATATAATAAAGAAGGAAATCAAATATGGGAGTTATCAAATATTTATCTAGAAACAATGAAAGAATTTGAACCCTTTTAATATACTTTTTTTCTAATGGAGGTAAGTGTGAAAGATAAAAATAAATTATATAAAAAAGCCTTAAATTACTATGAAAAGGGAAATATAAAAAAGGCATTAGATAAATGCAATAAGGCAATTTCTGAAAATCTTAAGAATAACCTTGCTTTAAACTTAAAAGGTCTTATTTTATATGTTCAAGGAGATTTGCAGGATGCAGTAAATACATGGAAGATTAATGCTGATTATAACAATGATATATCAGCAAAAAGATTTCTTCGAGATTACAAAAATGATATGAAAAGAAAAGAACTTTATGAGAAAGCAGAAATTTTATTAAAGGATAAAAAAATAAATGAGTCTTTAGAGCTATTAAATAAATGTTCTGAAAGTGATTTTAATAGAATAAAGGTTAGCAGTGCTTTAGCATTATGTTATATAAAAAAGGCAGATTATATTTTGGCCAGCAATGAATTAAAAAAGGTATTTGAACTTGATAAAAAGAATATTCTTGGGAAAAATATAGAAAAGGTTATTAACAAATATTCTGGCGAAAAGAAAATACAAAAAAAATATTTATTACCTTTAATTTTAGGTATACTAGCTATTATTATACTTATTTCTGCTATATTGGTATATCAAAAAACAAACAATAATAACTTGGTGGATGATATTAACTATTCAGTACAAGAAGATAATAAAATTGAAGAAATAATTGAAGATAATAAGGATAAAGAAGAGGACAATGGAGAAACTAAAATTAAAGACTTAGTAGATTCAGAGGCTTTAAATACAGCAATATCAAATAAAGATTATAACAAAATTTATATAATGATTAATAACTTAAAGGATAAAGATTTAGAGGTTAATGAAAAGGTATTATATGAAGATGGAAAAAAGCTTTTAGAAACTGAGGGAATTGAAGTCATATACAAGGATGCAATGAAATTATTTAACGATAAGAAATATTCAGAGGCTATTTCTGAATTTCAAAAGGTATATGAATATGGAAGCCAAAGCTATTTATATCAACATAGCATTTATTTTATAGGAACCTCAAATTATAGACTTAATGATTTTTCATCAGCTAACAAATATTATGAGGAATATTATAATAAGTTTAAAGATGGATCTTATATAGAAGAAGTTTTGTATAATCTTGCAATTCAATATGAAAAAATAAATATAGAAAAAAGCAAAGTTTATGCAAAGGAATTAATTGACAAATTCCCAAAGTCAATGTATAACAACACAAACATTTCTGAAATACTAAGCAAATAATAGTTTAGGAAGTGGAACATTGATAACAATAATTAAAAATATAGAGGTATATTCACCTAAATATCTTGGAATAAAAGATGTAGTAATAGTTTCAGATAAATTTGAGGGCATATATGATAAAATAGAGACGCCTAAGGATTTTGTAAATATAAATATTATTGATGGTAATGGAAAGGCATTATTGCCAGGGTTTATTGACAGTCATGTACATATAATAGGTGGTGGAGGGGAAGATAGTTTCAAAAGCAGAACCTTCGAAATACAACTATCAAACCTAACTAAAGCGGGTATAACAACAGTTATAGGCTGTATAGGAACTGATGGTGTTTGTAGGGATATGAATGCCTTGTTAGCTAAAGCATATTCTCTTGAGGAAGAGGGCATTAGCACCTTTTGCTATACAGGATCCTACGATGTACCTGTTAAGACAATAACAACAAGCATAAAAAAAGATATAATGCTTATTGAAAAAATAATAGGTGTTGGAGAAATAGCATTATCAGACAGAAGAAGTTCACAACCAACCTTTGAAGAAATTTGCAGTATTGCAGCAAATGCAAATGTTGGTGGGTTACTTTCTGGAAAGGCTGGAATTGTACATTTTCATATAGGGCCTGGAAGGAGAAAGTTAGAATTATTATTTAAACTTCTAAAAGAAACTGAAATTTTACCATCACAAATTATACCAACCCATATAAACAGAAGTGAGGAATTATTTAAAGAGGGCTTAAAATATGTAAAGTTAGGTGGTTTTATTGATTTAACTACAAGTTCGGATCCGGATTTTTTAGAGCCTACTGAACTTACAGCAAGTGAAGGTTTGAAAAAATATCTTGAATATAATTTACCTATTGAAAATATAACATTTTCATCTGACGGAAATGGTAGTATGCCAAAATATAATGATAAAAGAGAAATTATAGGACTTTCAATTTGTTCTGTAGAAAGTTTATTTATAGAAGTAAAAAAAGCAATTAATAATTATAATATACCAATAGAAGAAGCTATTAAGGTAATTACAAGTAATGTTTCAGATTTATATAGGTTAAAAGGAAGAGGAAGAATAATAAAAGGAAATTTTGCTGACTTTGTAATTGTAGATGGTGAAAATTTAGATATTGAGACTGTTTATAGTAAGGGTAAAGAATTAGTAAGGGATAAAAAAATAATCATTAAGGGAACATTCGAATAAATAAGAATGGGGTTTCACATAGATTTATTGTAAAACCCCACAAAAAAATATTTATTTACATTTGAAAAAGACATGATGTCCAATGGATGTACTATCAATTTTTGATATTTGTTTCATCCACGAACATGTCGTTATAGAAGGGTTATAAAAAAACAGAGCATTGTTAGTTGGATCTTTGCCTCTTAATGCATCGTAAACTGCATCATAGCAGGATTTATCAGGGTATGCCTCAATGTTGTTATTTATAACACAGGAAAATGCATTTTTTTGCAATACGACTTCTTTTATGGTATTTGGAAATTGCTTATCTAAAACTCTGTTTAATACCACAGAGACAACAGCTACCTTTCCTTCATAGGGTTCACCCCTACTTTCACCATAAACTAATTTTGCCATAAGTTCTATATCTAACTGAGTTATATTTAGAGTACTAGAACCTTGTGAAAAAACCTCTACAACATCATTTGTTTCGCTATAAGATATTAATTCATTTGCAGATTTTATATTTGGAGTTGTATTTGCCTTTGGGGCTATACTAGGTAAAAATGCAAATGAAAGGGTTATAGAGAGTGAAAATGTAATTATAAATTTTTTCATAAATTAACCTCCTTGGTTGTAACCCAGACAAAAATAGTATAGCCAGAAATCAAAAATATATTCAAATTTTATTAAATTTATCCATGTTTTCGTTAAGAACCTTTAAATCACCTAAAAAATCCTGGTATTTGCTAGTGCTTTCAGCATAGTTTATATCAATATTTTGAGAGGACTTACTAGAGGTTTCAACCTTTAAAGAATATTGAAAAGAATTTAAGTATACTTCACAAGTTGATATAGAATTTTTAAGTGAATTATATAATTCATCTCCACCTTCAGGTATTGATATGCTGTAGGACTTATTTTTTATTAAGGTTAGTTTTCTACCTTTATTTCTAACATCCTCAATTAATATATCTAAGTTTCGATTATCTAACCGTATTTGGTTTAAGGCAGGGGTAAGGTCTTCACTTATATCAGATAGTAAGGTATAACATTCTTTTATTGAGTTTAAGTAAGACTTATTATTTGAAGCATTTGTATCCTTATCTCTTGATATTTTTAAAACAGTAGTAGCATAATTAGATGAGTTCTTGAAAAATACCTTTTGACTATCATCAAAGGTAGAATCCACTCCTAGAAGCTTCAAATTATTATAGTTTTCAGAAACTAATTCTAATTGATTTAAATATTTAATGTGTGTATCATTTAGGGTATTAAAATCTTCTGTAGAAATTAAGTCTATAGATAATTGATATAGGATAATGGTATTAGAAATTGTTTTTATTGAAGCATCTTTAATATCAACATTACTATTTGAAACATTTAAATTAGTTAAGGATGATTTTAAATTATTTAATTCTAATAGACCATTTGTAAGCTTCTCTTTTGAGTTTTTTGTGTCTATAGTAGAATCATGAATAGATTCAGACAGTGAATTGTTACAATGGCTAACCAATGATATTATGTTAGATATTTTTGAAATTTCCTTGTTATGTGGTGAAGCTCTTAATATTATAGGAAGTGAAACAATTGCAAGTAACAAGCTTACAGATAATAGATATTTATTAGATGATAATATTTTTTTTAGCATAATAAACTCCTTAAATTATTTCTCGTTATTATGAATTATATTTAATAAAATATTAATTATGTAT
>CAMNZV010000200.1 GCA_946575275.1 uncultured Clostridium sp.
TTTATTTTATCACTATTAAATTCTTATTGCTATGCGTCGATTCTTTGACGCTTACCATTCTTTTTCACTTCTATTTCTACTTACAGGGTCTGCAACAAGGATTTTTCTATTTGCTGTTACTCCTCTAAGAACTATAAAATGCCCTGAACTTGTAAAATGTCCTTTAGCCATAATTACTATAACTAACTTTCCACTTGAAAGTGCATTTACTAATTTTTGTGGTTCATCTACTGTACAACCTTCTACTTTTAATCCAAAATGCTTTGCACCTTCTGGAATTAAAGTATGATAAGAACCTGCACCTTCACAACAATATCCATTATCATAAGACCACTGGCTCATTTGAACTGGATCGACTTTTCTATTCGTTAAGCTTGAAACTACCATTGATAATGCTGTTGGTCCACAACCACTATTTCCTATTGTGCCTGTTTTACCATAAGACTTGTCTTTCCATCTTGAATCAGCTTGATTATAGTAAACTACTTCTGTAGCTCCATCTTTAAAAGATATACCTGAAAACTCTAGTCCACTACTTTCTAAATAGCTTTTATCATTTGGATTTATTAACTGTTCATAGCTATATTGATTTACAATACTTTCGACTTTCGTTAACTCAGCACCTTTGAAATGGAACTTTATAGCTTCAAAAGGATTGGTAAGTATATATACCATAAAAGTCATAATTAAAAGCACCGTTATTAACGGTGCCATCACAATAAGTATTGTTTTATGCCTTGCTTCTTCATCTTTTACAGCTTGTATTGCTATTTTAGCTAACGTAGCTGCTGTCTTTGGATCTATTACCATCAAATCACCTCGCTTTTATCTTCCTCCAGCCTTACCCATATACTCAAATTTATATTCAGGTATTTCAAAAACTACATGTAATCTCTTTGAACCAATCATAACTAAAGCATTTCCTCTTTTTTTACTTGCAAGTAGCTCTTCCTCCGCATCTGTGAGATTATAAAGTTCCTTTGTTTCATGAAGATTTCTACCATCAGTACCCATTATTATTTTAAAGCATGGTATATCTAATAAAGCTTGACCATACATTTTAATTTGTGGGTCAAGAAAATCTACAACTGAATGGCTTATAATAGCAACTCCTGCTTCATACTTTCTTGCTCTTTTCTCTACATTTCTAAGGAATACTAAGCTTTGAGGTACACTAGGGTCAATCATTAAATAAGCTTCATCACATATAAGTAAAACTCTCTCATTTCTATCCTTGCTCATTTCCTGCCAACACCATGTAAGAATATTAAAGTATTGAGTTCTCTTTATATTATCACTGGTGTTTTGTAGATCATGGGTATCAAGGCATACACATCTTGTATTTGTTTTGATAGAACTATGTCCGTTCCATAAAAAAGAATCACTACCTAAAGCTATATCTTTAAGTAATAAAGCAAGGTCAGCGAATATATTTTGTTCACTTTCCTTGCGTGTTTTCTCTTTTGCCTTTGCTTTCTTGTTTACTAATTCATATAGGTCAGAAAATATAGGGAACTCTTCATTTCTTAATTTTGTAATATCAGTATCCCAAGTTATATTAAAGTTGTTATATAGCTCAATAATGCAATCTTTTAATATAGCTCTTTCTCTATCAGTAAGTGAAGGTAGATACAAATTAAAGAATATTTCTAAGTTTTTAATGTATATTGCCATATCTCCCATACCAAAGCCTTCATCCTTATAAACCTCGTCATCATCATCTATTGGTGTAGGTCTTATTTGTAATGGATTTATTCTTCCGTTACTTCCACCACCTGCATTAATCCAATTGCCCTCAAGAGCTTCACACAATTCTTTATACTCTCTTTCTGGATCTACGAAAATTATTTTTGTACCTTTCATATATTCAGAAAGTGCTATATGCTTTACTGCTGTACTTTTACCAACGCCTGCAACTCACATAATAACCATATTTGTATTTGTTCTATCATTACCACGTTTCCAAGTATCAAGAACAATTAATCCCCCACTAGTATCTCTTCCAAAATAATAACCTGTCCCATCATTATATCCGCTTGATGAAAAAGGAAATCCACCTACAAAGGTGGATAATGGTATAATTCTTGATACTATTTGTTCTATATTTTCATCACTTGTATAAAACGGTGAGAGTGTTTTAAAAGCTTGTTCTTGTAAATTGGCAAGAGTTCTTGGTTTGCATTTACTCATTGCACAAGTACTTTCTGTCTTCCTGCAAACTTTATTAAAAGCCTCTTCATCTTTAGATATTGGCATAATAGTTATTCCTAGTAAACCAACAGTTTCACCATTCTGGTCTATCTGAACCATAATTTTTTCACCATCTAATGCTGCCCTTTCTGCTCTTTTCTGTGCTAAAGGGTCTTTTGCACTTTCAGCAGCTCCACGATTCTGAATGATACTTCGTGATAAGCTCTCAATAAAAGCACCATTGTCAATAGGTGTAAATGAGACACTGACAATGGTGCTTGGTATATTAGTTATTTTAGAAAGCCAACCATAATCAACTTTCTGAGGATATTTTACTATGCCATAAACTTTACCTGTATTTTCTCCAACAACAAGACTATTTCTCTTAAATTCTAGTCCCATTGGAGTTATTATATTTAAAAGTGCATTGTTTAATAAATTTTCTGTGTTAGTATTCTTTTTAACCATTATTACCACTCCAATTCTTCCTCATAATCACTATCTAAATATTTATACCCTGATAATACTTCAGGTTTAATTGGTCTCCATATCTCATAACTTTCTTGTATTTCTCTATCAAATTCATCTTTGTTATCATAATACAGTGTTTCCATGACCACACCTTTCATAGAATAAAAATCAATTTTTCCATAAAAGCTATTGTCTATATATGGCATGCTAATTCCTCCTAACTTTTTTAGGTTTGTTATTTAAACTAAGTCATATAAAAATATTGTTCTTTCTATAACAACGGAATAGTAGCCTTAAACTCGCTATCTTCAATGTTAGAATAGGCAGGATTATTAACAAGATTACAAAGTCTTACTATATCTTGCTCTTTTAATATTTCACAACATATACTTCCACTTTCAAATTTTGATACAAATTCATAACACCTTTTAGATAAATCTCTTTCTACTCCATCTTCATATTTCTCCCAAAGCATGATATAGAATTGTCTTTCTACTACATCCCCTGATAAAGCATAGTTACTCATTACAAGCATTTCATTTCTTAACAAATCCTTTTGTTTTTGTTCTGATGTACTTGAAATTATTTGTGTATATTCATTAATAAGTGGTGAAATATCTACTGGTCTTGAAACAGCAAGAAATTTAAAAGGCTTCTGCTCACTAGAAAGCTCCGCTGTAAGTGTTTTGTTTAATTGTTTCTTTTCTCTTTCTGAAAACAAATCAATACTTATAGGATTAATTTTTATATACATAATAATTTGACCGTCCCTTGTATAAAGGAAACGGTCTTTAATATCTTTTACATTTACAAACTCATTAGCTGTATGCTCATCTTTGTTTAAGATTTCTTTAGATTTTCTCTTATGCTTTTTTAGAAAAATTAAAGCTCCTCCTAAAGTTAAACAAACTATAATCATAATAATTGGTATAATAGGTTTCATGTTGCACCTCCTAAAGTTCAAATTCTTCTTCATCCCAAGGCATGACTTCTATTGTTTCTACTTCTTTTACATCATAAAATCCATATTGTTCTGGTTCTTTAAATCTTTCTGAATATTTTTTTATCTGCTCGTTATTTAAGGATGTAAATTCTCCCTCCTCATTAAAACCACAAAGAAAAAACGTGCCAGCAATTATATCTCTGCCAACACGTCTATTACCTTCTAATCCCATTAATTTTCCTTCTTCATTACATACAAGACTTGTATTTTGATCTAAATCAACAGCTTGAATTAATCCTCCAACTATCTTTTGCATTGAAGCTAAATCTTTAATAATTTCTGCTTCATAAGGTACTTTTTGTGGCTCAATTATTAATATTCTCATGTTCTTCTATCTCCTTTAATTTTTAGGAGCTATATGCCAATCATCATATAAGCTGCCTTTAATATTTACATAATCATTTAAGTTTATAGATAGCATTCCATCTGGTGTCCAAGTGTCAATAACCTGTGAATACACATTATATGTTCCATCTGGATACCATATCGGTGTAAAGTGTACTCTTTGATTATAAGTTGAGTATTTATTACTTTTTAGCTTAAAGCTTGCAGAATACCCTGCTGACATTTTTTCTAAAATTCTATTGTAATTTTGATAATTA
>CAMNZV010000201.1 GCA_946575275.1 uncultured Clostridium sp.
GTGAAATTGTAAATGGTGATGATAAATAATAGTCGCCTTGGCGATTTTTTTATATAATATTATTTCCTTCCTCATTTATAATCACCTCTAAGGTAATATTTCCAAATCTAAATATGTTTATCAACCCTTTTTGTTATTAAATGTTACGTTTTGTTATAGTTTTTAACAACTGTTGTTACCTCCTATTTTATATAATCTTATCATATGCTATATACATTTGTAGTAAAAAAGAGAAAGAATTAATTTGCTAGTATGATTTTGGCAAATTAATTCTTCCCCAAGGTTTGGTAAAAATATATAAAATATTAATGAAGCTAATTTTATTCTGAAATACGTAAATCTGCCACTGGCTTTCCTCCTTCAATATGCTCATCCATAATTCTTTCAACATCTTCAGGTTTTACTGAACCATACCATATTCCCTCTGGATATATTACAACTATTGGTCCTTTGTTACACACAGTCATACATCCCGTATTTGTAACATATACTTGCCCTCCTAAATCTCTCTCTTCAACTTCCTCAATAAATTTTTGTACAATTTGTACTGAACCATTTTTGTAACAATACCCCTGTTGTGTACCATTTATTCTACAACTTGTACATACAAAAATATGATATTTTGGACTTTTCATGTTAATTCCCCCTTAAGTTAATTTAGGATTATAAAACAAAAAGAGTCGAAAACCTAAAGATTTCAAACTCCATCGTTATTGTCTATTTAATTAAATAAAGCTTATACCATTTTTAAGACTCAGTCAATCAAATCCTAAGTTTTACATTTTATTCTTTATTTTTAAACCTTTTTCATAACTAATATTAATTATTAATTGTATTTTATAGGACAAACTTTATTATTTAAATTTGTTTTCTATTTGTTTGATATGTCCAATTAATCGTGATAAACTTAGACTTAACTTTTTGAAAAGTAATAAAACATAACATTATGTGATGAGGAGTGATAGTATGAAAAAACTAAAATTTGCCTCTATTATGTTATTGGCAACATCTATATTTTTAATATCTTGTAATTCAAATGATAAAGAAGAAACATCAAATGACTCTGAACCTAAAATAGAACTAACTATTTCTGCTGCTGCAAGTCTTAAAGAATCAATGGCTGAAATAGAAAAATTATACAAAGAGGAAAACCCTAACGTGACTCTAACCTTGAATTTTGGTTCCTCTGGTTCCTTATTGAAACAAATACAAGAGGGTGCTCCAAGTGATATTTTTATATCTGCTGGGAAAAGTCAAATGACTACCCTTGAAGAAGATAATTTGTTACTTGAAGGAACTAAGAAAAATCTAGTTGGAAATTCCTTAGTTCTTGTAGGTCCAAGTGATACAAAGATTACTTCATTAGAAGACTTATCTAAAGATACTGTTACAAAAATTGCCCTTGGTGAACCTTCAAGTGTTCCTGCTGGTAAATATGCAACTGAAGTATTAACTAACTTAAGTATTTTGGACAAGGTTAAAGATAAATTAATCTACGGTAAAGATGTTAAGGAAGTTTTAACATGGGCTGCATCTGGAAATGCTGAATGTGGTTTTGTATATTCAAGTGAAGCTAAAGCAAATGAAAATGCAAAAGTAATTGCAACTATTCCCGAAAATCTTCATTCTCCTATTACCTATCCTATTGCAGTAATAAATACTTCAAAAAATCAAGATGCAGCAAAAGACTTTGAAGACTTTTTATTAACTGATAAAGCTATTGATATATTTATTGACTATGGTTACACTAAAGTAAAATAATCTTAATTTTACAAAGGAGGAAGAAAATATGATAACAGATTTTTCACCTTTAATAATTTCAATTAAAACTGCTCTATTAAGTACAATAATTACCTTTTTTATAGGTATTATTATCTCTTATTTAATTGCAAATTATCATGGCAAATTAAAGGGATTAATTGATGGTATAATTACGTTGCCATTAATTCTTCCTCCTACAGTTGTAGGATTCTTTTTACTTATGCTATGTGGAAGAAATGGTCCAATAGGTAAATTTCTTTTAAAGTTTGATTATTCATTAATTTTTTCTTGGCAAGCAACCGTTATTGCAGCCATTGTTGTGTCTTTTCCTATGATGTATCGTTCTTCTAGATCTGCATTTGAACAAATTGATTACAATTTAATATCTGCTGCAAGAACCCTAGGTTTAAGTGAGTTTAAGATATTCTATAAAATTGCTGTTCCAATGGCCTATCCTGGAATTATAGGTGGTGTTGTTTTAACCTTTGCAAGAGCCCTTGGTGAATTTGGAGCTACCTTAATGTTAGCTGGAAATATACCTGGGAAAACACAAACCATGCCTCTTGCAATTTTCTTTGCAGCTGAAGGTGGCGATAATGAAAAAGCTTTACTATGGGTATTAATTATCGTGGCATTTTCACTTATTATGGTACTTTCACTAAATTATTGGTCTGAAAAGGAACTTACAGTATCCGGAAGGGGGAAATAGTAATGCTTTCCATTAATATCGAAAAACCATTAAACACTTTTAATTTAAATGCAAATTTTAATTGCAATTCAAATATTTTAGGCTTTCTTGGTGCTTCTGGTTCTGGAAAAAGCTACACTTTAAAATGTATTGCAGGTCTTGAAAAACCCTCAAAAGGTATTATTTCTTTAAATGATACTACCTATTTTAACTCTGAAAAAAAGATTAATATAAAACCGCAAAAAAGAAATGTTGGCTATCTTTTTCAAAACTATGCACTATTTCCTAATATGTTAGTAAAGGAAAATATAGGAATTGGCTTGAAAAGTAATGATTCTAAAAATAATTTGATTTCAGAATACATTGAACGATTTTCCTTAAAGGGTCTTGAAGATAAAATGCCTTGGCAATTATCTGGAGGTCAAATGCAAAGAGTAGCCCTTGCAAGAGCCCTTATTACTTCTCCTGATATTCTACTTCTTGATGAACCCTTCTCTGCCCTTGACTATCATTTACGATTAAATATGGAAAAAGAATTAAAAGCAATACTTACAGAATATAATGGCAATGTAATATTTGTAACACATGACATTGCTGAAGCTTATAGAATTTGTGATAATATTGTTGTATTTGATAAAGGCAAAGCAAATGAATCTAGGGATAAAGATGATTTATTTAAAAAACCTAAAACATTAACAGAAGCCACAATTACAGGTTGTAAAAACATATCGAAGGCAATGAAGGTTAACTCTAACACTATTTTTGCTATTGATTGGAATATTGAACTACAAGTTCAGGGTAATGTTTCAGATGATGTCGCATATATAGGTATTCGTGCTCACTATATAGATTATCTAAAAGAAACTACTAATACTTTAAACACATTCCATTTTAAAGTTGAATATTTAATCGAAAACCCATTTGATTTTAACATATATGTAAGAAACTCCAATTCTGATAACACTGATATTATTAACTTTTTTCTAGATAAAAAAAGTATAAATTTCAAAAAAAATGATATAATATATATAAGTTTACCTAAAGAAGACCTATTTTATTTTTAAGGGGGATATAATTATGAAAGAAGTACAAGATATGAAAGAAATAATTCAAACTTATGAAAAGGCTGCTGACCTTGGTAATGCAGCTGCTCAATATAATTTAGCACTGCTTTTTTTAGATGGCTATGGAACAAAAAATGATATCAAAAAGGCCGTTCCTCTATTTAAAAAAGCTGCAGTTAGTGGCTATGTAGATGCCAAATATAATTTAGGAATATGCTACTTTAACGGTCTAGGTACTAACAAAAACAGACAAGAATCAATTAAATGGCTCCTTGATGCTGGAAAAAGTGGTAGCATTGATGCTGCAACCATGCTTGGAAATATATATACAAATGGCTTAGGTGTAAATAAAAATGATTGTGAAGGTTTTAAGTGGTATAAGATTGCAGCTGATGCAGGTGATGAAGTAGCACAATGTAATATTGGAGTAATGTACTTTTACGGTTATGGTGTTTCAAAAAACAAGGATGAAGCTATTAAGTGGTATAAACTATCTGCTAAAAATGGAAATGAAACAGCACTAGAAAATTTAAAATTTGCAACTAATTTGTAAAAAGGGATGTGTATTTATGGATTATTTTAATGGAAATGAAAAAGAAATAGGGAGAGGTGCTCAGTCTATTGTTTATAGTTATAATGGCTTTGCATACAAAGTCTACAGCAAGGAATACCCCAAAGATTGGATTTATAGTGAATTTGTTGTTCAAAATGAACTAAACAAAACTTCCTTACCTGTAATAAAGTATTATAA
>CAMNZV010000202.1 GCA_946575275.1 uncultured Clostridium sp.
TATTAAATTCCTGAAATTTTCTTATATCTAGACAATATATAGATAGCTTTTCATATTTCCCAGATGCTAAAATATTCTCTCCTTCTAAAAATAATTTCTTTTTATTAAATAACCCAGTTATTTCATCTAAAGAATCCATTTCCATTATCTTTAAATCCTTTTTAAATACATCTGTTACATCAAGTCCTAATAATTCATAATAACAATCCTTTTTATCTTTAATTTTCACCACATTCCATGTTACATAAGCAATTTCATTATTATGAAACAAATTAAGTTTAAATGGTTTTTCATCTTTTAATTTTTTTAAAAAACCTTCTCTTGATATATTTGAAAATATATTAAAATCCATATTTACAATTTCACTGATACCTTTTTCAATAAAATTTGAGAATGTATCATTACCCCAAATAATTTTACCATTTAAGTTAATTCTTAAATGATACATTCCCGTTGTATTAATTGCAGTCTTTGCTATGCTCTTTTCCCTATCAAATTCAATAAATATACATTTGAAATATATTTGACAAATAGAAATGATAATTATAACTGCAATGCCAATAATTGTGATTATCCCTAATATGTAATCAAATTCATTAAGATCTAGTCCTATTCTTATCAAAAACACTCTTGTTGCCAATATTAAACTAATAAAAACCGCTGTGATAATTGTATAAATTTTTACTATCCTTTTTACAATACCCTTATACCCATTTTTCATTTTTTCCCCCAAAACTTGTCCCCTCTTTTAATACTTAAACTTACCTATATTCTTTTTCATCTGAACTGCCAATTCTACTAGTGTATCAATTGCCTGTTTAAATTCAGAAATTATTGAAGATTGTTCTTCTGCTGATGCTGCTACCTCCTCAGTAGATGCTGCATTTTCCTCTGCTATTGCTGATAAATTATGCATAATTTCAAGTAAATCCTCTTTTTGATTTTCCATTTCTGTTGAGGAAATTTTAATTTTACTTAATCCAGTAATTGAACTATCTAATTTATTAAGTATTTCATTAAATTTTTCTGCAGTATTATCAACACATTTACTTTGAGATGCAACAATATCATTCATCTTGTCCATTGTCTCAACAGCACTTTCGGTTCTATCAGTTAATTCCTTTATTACCTTTTGAATTTGACCTGTAAATTTATTAGATTCTTCAGCCAACATTCTTACTTCATCTGCAACAACTGCAAATCCCTTTCCACTTTCCCCTGCCCTTGCTGCTTCAATTGCAGCATTTAGTGCTAAAAGATTTGTTTGTTCTGCAATTTTTTTAATCATTTTACTTGCTTTTTCAATTTCCATTGCCTTTTCATTTGTGTTCATTATTACCTGATAAATAACATTTGTAGCCTTTGCACTTTCCATACTTTCTTTTGATAGTTGGTTAATTGATATTAACCCATCTTTCCTTAATTCCTTAACTTCATCCATGGATATTAACAAATCATCTAACAAATTTTTGTTTTTTTCTATGACTTGTCCAAGTAACGCTGCCTTTTCTGATCCAACCTCAGTTTCTGATGCTTGATTCATTGCACCTTCAGAAACTTCAGAAATTACAGTTGCAATTTCATCTGATGCAAGATTTACCTCTTCAATTTTAGTAAGTAATTCTTTTGAATAACTTGTAACACCCTCTGATAAGTCATCAGTATTTACTATAAATTCTTTTAAATTTATTGCAATTGTTGATAATGCTCTTGACACATCTCCAACTTCATCTTTACTTTGAAGTAATTCCTTTGGTACCTCTTTAGAAACATCTAAGTCTTGAATATTCTTACTAAACTTAACAGTATTCTTTAATCCTTTTGTAATAGAATTACCTACATATAAAACTATAATAATTGCAAAAATTACTGAAACTACTCCAACTATAATAAAACCTGTCTTCATAATTGAAAGACCTTCATTTACCTCACCAATTACATCTTCATATAAAACAGATACTCCTATTGCACCTATTGTTTTACCACCATAATCTTTTATAAGTTTATATGATGATCTATACTCCTTGTCTAAAATAATCTCATTTCCAGTATATTCTTCTCCATTAATTAATGCTTCATATGCCAATGTGTCAGCGTCTAATTTTTCACCTTCTAATCGTTTACCTGAAGATTGTTTAATATTTGTGCTAACTCGCACAAAATTTTCTCCATCAAATCTAAAAATTGTTGCCAAGTCACCAAGTTTCTTTTCAACATCATCAACTACTTCATAGTTTCCTTCTACAGGTACTCCTTTTACATCTACTAATTTATTATTTTTTATTAAAAGTGTATCATGTTTAAGGGAAATAAAATTTTCAAAGGAATTCAAATCTGAATTTACCTTTTGATTAATTTGTGAGTCTGCTATTGTTGTCATTTTATTTTTTGAAATCATATATCCAAACATACATAATGCCAAAATAACAATTGACAATAATATAGAAAAAACCACAACCAATTTAGATTTAATACTTTTCATAAAAATCCCTCCTATCTATTGTCGAAAATTGTATTATATAATTATATTTTAGCACATTTTAGGGGATGTATCCAGTTTTTTTATTACATTAGTGGTGCATATACCTTAAGAATAGCACGAAGTATAACAATATACCATTTAACATCTTTTGCCTTCTGCATGGTTATAAACTCTGATTTTTCAATAGTTTCTAAAAAATCCTTTTTTATATCCATTACAGATTTACAATTATACATTAATACTCCACATTCTAAATGTAAATATAAGCTTCTATAGTCTAAGTTTATGGTTCCTACTACTCCAATTTCATCATCTGACACAAAAATTTTTGAGTGAATAAAACCTGGAGTATATTCATATATTTTAACTCCTGCTTCAATTAGTTGAGCATAGTATGCTCTTGTTATAATGTGTACATACCACTTATCCTCCTTATGAGGGGTTATTATCCTAACATCTACACCACTTTTAGATGCTAATGTCAAAGCTGTTAACAATTCATTATCAATTATTAAATATGGTGTTTCAATATATACATAATCTTTAGCTTTGTTTATTATATTTAAATATACATTTTCACCTACTAATTCTGTGTCGAAAGGACTATCTCCATATGGTTGTACAAAACCATCATTTTCAAAATCCAAATTATAATTTACCCTAGGTTTAAAAATATCAAAATCATTTTTTTCATTTCTCATTGATTCCCAAATCTGAAGAAACATTATTGTGAAACTCCAAACTGCATCACCCTTCATATATAATGACGCATCCTTCCAATGTCCAAATCTAACCTTTTCGTTAATATATTCGTCTGCTATATTACACCCACCAGTAAAAGCAGTGTGTCCATCAATTACTGTAATTTTCCTATGATCCCTATTGTTAAATACACCTGATAGAATTGGCATAATTTTATTAAAAACTATTGTTTTAATTCCCATTCCTTCAAGAGCCTTATCATAATTTTTAGGTAAGGTTGTTACGCAACCAAAATCATCATAAATTAATCTTACTTCTACTCCTTCCTTAACTTTATCCTTTAGTATTTTTAAAACTTCATCCCACATTATACCTTCAGCAATAATAAAATATTCCATAAATATATAATGTTTCGCTTTTTTTAATTCATTTAAAAGCTTTTCATAAAATTCTTCTCCTGGGGATAAATACTCTGTAATAGTATTTTTATAAACTGGAAAACATGAATAGTCTTTTATATATTTAACTTCACTGCAAATATTCTTATCTAATTCTTTAACTTCTTGAATAATACTCTCATCTTGAATTAAATATTCAGATATTTTAGTGTAGTTATCTTTTAATTGTTTCTTTAAGCTTTTTTTTATTTTATTACCTCCAAATATTAAATAAAACAATCCACCAAATATAGGAAATAATAATAATTGGATAATCCAAGCTAATTTATAAGAAGGATTATCTTTCCTACTAACAATATAAATAACTACTATAAAACTAAAAACCATTAGAGCTCCATTTAAATATACAAAAATTTCATTTAATTTTAATATGGTAACCACTAAAAATATAATTTGCATAAGCATTAACAAACCAACTATAACGATTCTACTGAATATTATCTTTTTCATAATTCCTCCTAAATAATATCCTAAATTAACAATTAATTTGTGCTTACACCTTAATTATATATAATCTTTAATATAAATCTAAACTTCAACCTATTTGTTAATTTATTTTACAATTTTTTAATTCTTTATACATTAAATATTGTTTTACTTCTATCTAAAGTATCTGTCAA
>CAMNZV010000203.1 GCA_946575275.1 uncultured Clostridium sp.
TTGTAAAAATCATAAAAAAACAATAAACTAGAATTATCATTGTGGAGGTGTATATTTTGAGAGAAATAGATGTTAAGTTAATTGAAAGTAAGGTTAGGGATTTATGTATTGAGGCTAATTATTTTATTGGACAGGATATAAAGGATGCCTTATGTAAAGCAAAGGACAAGGAGCCTTATAAAATTGCAGGAGATATACTAGATAAAATTTTAATAAATGATGAAATAGCAAGTAATGAAAAAATGCCAATGTGCCAAGATACAGGTATGGCATGTGTATTTGTGGAAATAGGACAGGATGTACATTTAATAGGAGGTTTATTAGATGATGCAATAAATAATGGGGTAAGAAAAGGTTATGATGAGGGATATTTAAGAAAATCTGTAGTTAAAGATCCTATTAACAGAATAAATACAAAGGATAATACCCCGGCTATTATTTATCATGAAATTGTACAAGGGGACAAGGTGAAAATAACAGTGGCACCTAAGGGTTTTGGATCTGAAAATATGAGCAGAATAGGAATGCTTAAACCAGCAGATGGAATAGAAGGTGTTAAAAAGTTTATAATTGAAACTGTTAAAATTGCAGGGCCTAATCCATGTCCACCAATGGTTGTTGGCGTTGGAATAGGGGGAACCTTTGATAAGGCAGCTTATTTAGCAAAAAAGGCATTAATTAGACCTATAGATACTAATAATAATCAGGAGTTTTATAAAGAACTTGAAGAGGAATTATTAGAAATGATAAATAAACTTGGAATAGGACCACAAGGCTTTGGAGGAAGGACAACAGCTCTAGGGTTGAATATTGAAACATATCCAACACATATTGCAGGGCTTCCTGTAGCTGTAAACATTAATTGTCATGCTACAAGACATAAAGAAGCAATTATATAGGAGGAAATGTAATGGAAATTAGAATTACTACACCAATAAATGAAGAAAAGGTTAAAAATTTAAAGGCTGGAGATACTGTATTGTTATCTGGGGTTTTATATACAGGGAGAGATGCAGCACATAAAAGGTTAATAGAGCTTTTAGATAAGGGGTTGGATCTTCCAATTGAAATAAAAGATGAAACCATATATTATGTTGGACCAAGTCCAGCAAAGCCAAATCAAGTAATAGGATCAGCAGGACCAACTACAAGTTATAGAATGGATCCATATGCTCCTAGGTTATTAGATTTAGGCCTTAGAGGTATGATTGGAAAAGGTTCTAGAAGTCAAGAGGTTATAGATGCTATTGTTAGAAATAAGGGTGTTTATTTTGGGGCAATAGGTGGTGCTGCTGCATTAATTGGTAAAAGTATTGTTAAATCAGAAATAGTTGCCTATGAAGATTTAGGAGCAGAGGCAATAAGGAAAATTGAAGTTAAGGACATGCCATTGGTTGTTATTATTGATAGTAATGGAACTAATTTATATGAAGTTGGACAAAAAAACTATTTAGATATGCATGGCAATAGGTAGTCAAATGAGAAGATTAAAGCTACCTGGAAGTGATAAAGCTAAAAAAGTTCTTCTTATAATATTAGTTATAGTTTCTATTATTGTAATAATTGATTACAGTGTTGAAAATAATAAGGAAGAAGAAACGGGAAGTCAGCAGGTTTTTCCAAAGGAGGAGCTATTAGATAAAATAACAGACCATTCTGAGGAGGAAAATAAATTATACAATGAAGCTTTTGAAAAATTTCATAGTGGAGCCTATGATGAAAGTATAAATATTGCTAATGATATTCTTGAGAAATTTCCAATGTCTGAAAGGGCATACAATATAAAAGGTATTGCTGAAGCCTTTAATGGAGATTTTAATCAGGGATTAATAGATATTAATAAAGCTATAGAGCTTAAAGAAGATTATGGATATGCATTATTTAACAAGGCTTTATGTTATGAATTATATAATGACTATGAAAATTCATTAATTTGGTATGATAAGGCTTTATCTGTGGAACAATACTTATGGAGTTATTATGGAAAGGCATCAATATATGGAAGACAAGGTAATATTGATGGCGTAGAGGTTAATTTGAAAAAGGCCTTAGAAATTGCAGAAAAGGAAAATGTATTAAAAGAAGTTAAAGAGGCGGCAAAAGTTGAAGAAGATTTTTTAAGTGTAAGAAATAATGATAGATTTGTTAATTTGATTAATTAATAAATACTTAATATAAAGAAGATTGATATGTGTTATAGTAAGACTAAAGAAAAGATTCCTTGGAAGGATGGAGTGGACTATGTATAACGTTTTGGTAGTTGATGATGAAAAGGAAATTAGAGATGCAATTGAAATTTACTTAAGAGGAGAAAGTATTAAGGTTTTTAAGGCTAAAGATGGATTAGAAGCTTTAGAAATTTTAGAAACTCTTCAAGTACATTTAATAGTTTTAGATATTATGATGCCTAAATTAGATGGTATTAAAACTTGTTTAAAAATTAGAGAAAATTACAATATACCTATAATTATGTTATCTGCAAAAGGTGAAGATTCAGATAAAATACTTGGTTTAAATGTTGGGGCAGATGACTATATAACAAAGCCATTTAATAATTTGGAGCTTGTGGCTAGGGTTAAGTCACAACTTAGAAGGTATGAAAATCCATTGGATATTGAAGATACTGGAGATGTTAAGGTTAAAGATTTGGAAATTGATACTTCTGCAAAGAAAATAACTTTGCGTGGTGAAGAGGTAAAGGTAACTGCCACAGAATATAAAATATTACATCTTTTAGCTTCTAATATAGGTAAGATATTCTCAATAAAAGAGATTTATGAAAAGGTTTGGGAAGAACCTTTTTACAAAAGTGAAAATACAGTAACTGTCCATATAAGAAGAATAAGAGAAAAGATTGAGATTAATACTAAAGAACCAGAATATATTAAGGTGGTATGGGGTATTGGATATAAGATTGAAAAATAAAATAAAATCTTACCTAAATAATATATGGTTACTTGAAATAATCCTTGTACTAATTATTTTAGGTTATATAGGTTCTGATTTTTATCAAGGCTATAAAAATAATAGGGATTCAGAAATAGTGTCACTATTTAAGTCTACCTATGATGCTAAGAATTTTTATAGAAAAGAAGTTGAAGGGGATATTATACCTATAACAAATGCAAAATATAGTGATTATCTTAATGGATATGGATTAAATGAGGATATTACTTATAATAATTACAATAATAAAGATATATATGACGAACAAAAAATCTATTATATTATAGAGAACAAAAATACAAAAAAAGTGATCACTAATGACCTACAGTTATTTGGTGCTGTAGAAAATTCTAGGATTGATATAAATATTGAAGAATATATAAATGAAAAGTTATCAGGGAATGAAATTATTATTAAATATGATAATGAAAATACCTTTAGTCCTATAGTTAAAGGTGTAAATCAATCCTTTGTAGAAGCCCTTAGCGATTATAATGAATACTATTATGTAGATGTTACAGAATATGAGAATACTAAGAACAAAACAATAACTTATTTAGCAACTATATGCTGTTTTTGTTTTGTTTTATTTATTATTAAATTAATAGTTGCTTTTATAATAAATAAAGGAAGGATTAAGATAAGAGGAAACTTCATTAAATATTTTATTTATATATTTATATATGGCTTTAAGTTTAAAGGTACTAGGAAAATATTATTAATTAGTATAATTACAATGGTTATATTTTTTATTATATATTTATATGCTTTAGCCCTTGGTGGTTATGAAAAGAACATATTGGTTAATTTTATTTCATTATACCCATTTAAGGCTAGTATACTAATGATGTTATTAATTCTAATTGGAATTGTATTTTCATTGAAAAAAACAATTGAAATTTCCTTAGTAAATGAAAAAATTAAATCTATAGATAAGGGTGAATTTGATTATTTTATATCAAAACAAGGAAGCATAGAAATAAAAGAACTTATTAGAAATATTGGAGAAATTAAAGATGATTATAAAAAGGCTATGGATGAAATTGTTAATAGCGAAAAAATTAAAACAGAGTTAATAACAAATGTATCTCATGATTTACGAACACCTTTAACTTCTATTATCAACTATGTTAATATTTTGCAAGAAACAGGATTAACTGATGATGAAATAAAGGATTACCTGAAAATATTAGATAAAAAGTCAAAGAAATTAAAAGTTTTAATTGATGATTTATTTGAGATGTCCAAAATTAATAGTGGTAAAATGGTGATAAATAAAGAGAATATAGATATAGTTTCATTAATATACCAAGC
>CAMNZV010000204.1 GCA_946575275.1 uncultured Clostridium sp.
CATATTTAATTAATCCAATAGCCCTAAAACAAAATAAATGCTCTTAGGATTGCTTAGTGCTACTGCACTAAGCTCTTCTTATTTATATTATATCAAACTTTTATAAAAAATAAACATTTTATTTTTTACTATTTACATACCCTACAACTTGGAATTCATCTCATAAGTGTTTCATTAAAAATCGTTATTAAAATATTAGCTGGTATATCCTGATTAAGATAGATCTGCAACATACCTTTTGAAGTAATCTTAAATTCTCCCAATTGATATTTATGTTCAATAATAGCTCTTGCTTCAATATTTATATGATCCTTAAATGGAATAATCCGAATGAATTTTTCTCCCACATAAAAACTAGGTAACTTTGCCCATAATTTTTCTTCAATCTCACAAGAAACACTTTGTATAATCAACTTTCTTAAATCAATAAAAAGATTTTGTATATCCCCACAATATTTTTTAATATAATCCTGAATATCTTCAGTCATCGCCTATCCCCCCATGAATCGGAATTTGTACACTACTATTCTTTTAAAAGTTCGTATGGTGCTTTTTTATATTCAATATCTCCAATAGCAAATTTCTTTGGATTCACACTACTGCTTAACTGTCTTGTCTCAATAAATTCTTTTGATACAGATACAAAATATTGTTGATTTTCTTTTTCAATCAAATAATACTCATTGCGGTCTTTTAGCTGATAGGCTATATCAAAAATTCCAGGTTGCGTAATAAAGTCCAAAATATTCTCAATAGGAGTTAACTTCTTTTTACGCATAAGTGGATAAATAAAGTCTGAATCATTAAATTTACTTAATACCACCGCATCTTGCTTACATCTACAACGTCCAATTTTTATAAAGTCATCCAAATTGATTGACTCTTTGATTACTAGTTTATCTATATTACTATCATTGTCTAGCAAATAATCAATACTTATATTAAGCAAAGTTGCAATTGCTTTTAGATTCCCTATATCGGGCATCCCTTTATCTGATTCCTACATAGACTTATTGTAGTAATTTCACAGTAGCCTATAAGACTCAAAAGTACAAGAAACTGTTGTTTTCCTTAACGCAACGTATCGTAGCGAAAGATTTATGTTATATGAAACTTTTATAATAAATAAACATTTTATTTTTTACTATTTACATACCCAACAACTTGGAATTTGCAGCGTTCATATTATGCTCATTTTGTTCAATTATTAAGATTGTAAATCATAATATATTCTTGCTCATTTTCATCACTTATTTCGAATCCTACCTGCTGATACATTTTAACAGCATAATTGTCTTTTTGAACTGCAAGAGATGTTTTTGAGTATCCTTTTGCTCTCAAATACCCTATCATTTTTCTCATTAAATCTGCTCCAATTCCTCTACCACGATACTGTGGATAAACAGATATGGCAAATTCCGGAACAGCATCATCAATATGACCAAATGCCTTAATACAACGAACCCAAACAGCTCCAACAATCTTTTTATCAACTTCTGCGACGAAGCAATAATCATCCTTCTTTGAACCAAACCCATCAATGTATATCCAAATAGAATGATCTTGTATAATTGTTCTTGGCACTAAGTTGTTCGGATCTCTTTGAAAAATCGCTTCATACACAAAATCTGTTAATAGTATAATTTCAGCACTTTTTATTGGTCTAATCAGCAAGCTTTATTCACCTCCAAAGTCTTGTCAGAGTTATTTAAATAATCCTTCGTTCTAAACTACTCCACAAATTACTATTTATATTATTCAACCTTAAATTCGAATTTGAAAATCACTTTTTCTTTTTCACTTTTGAATTAGGAAGTTCCTCATACATATTTATAATCAGTTGATATAGGAACTCTTTATTATCAACACTATCAACCAAAAGCATTGGCTTTGCACCATCATAAGGTAACTCCTCAATTGACTCTGGCATCAATTTTCTACTTGCATTAGTTATTTTAACTAAAAAGCGATCATCATATATTCCTCCGAAGATTTTTTCTCGATAATATAAAATATATTCTCCCATCATTTTTCTGTAAGAAATATCACCAAGTATATATAATTGTTCAATAATAAAATCTAAATATTCTTGACTAGAAGCCATATCTTATCTCCTTTTCAAATCATCACTATTTGTTAAATGAACCAATTTCAATGAGATTTCCTTCTGGGTCAGCAATATAACATGTTCTTTGTCCCCAAGGTTCAGTTGTTGGTTCCATTACTGATTCTGCTCCTTTAGACATAATATCTGCATACACTAAATCAACATCACTATATTTAGGAACACTTAATGCAATTTCGTAATGACCATTTATTCCATTAACATAATTAAATCGTTTATTAGTCATCTTTTCAAAATCATTCCTTCCATAAAACATAAACAATGTGCCATCTTTTTTCAACATTACGTTTGGTTCTTTTCCATCCCACTCTATTTCAAATTCAAGTATATTTTTATAGAAGTCAACCATAACTTTCATGTCATTAACAAATATTCCAATACCATCTAATTTCATGCTAATCTTCCTTTCAAATTCCTATTTGTTCATAACTACACGATAAAAATACGTATTATAGATACTTATCTATACCTCTAATTCTTTTATATTAGAATTCATATCTTTTCCTTATGAGCTGTAATAATCGTGTAGCTATAGGCGTTTACAGTTATAACACAACCATCTACATTAACATACCAGTTCTTCCCACTTCTTGAAATGTCAGCATGAGGCAATTTTATTTTTTCTTTACACCAGTCAACTACATTATCCTTATCTAAAGAAAGGTTTTTCTTAATTCTTACAACCCCTAATTCTGTTGTATGTAATTTATCCAATTCTACAAGTAATTCATTACCCACACTCATTTTCACACTATCATTCCTTGCTTTTGTAAAATTCCTATTTATCGAGGAGTTTAAAATCAAACTCCATCAACTTATAATACACTTCTTAATCATTTTATTCATCCCACTATACCATATTATTCTTTTAGCTAAATACACCAAGTTGTTGTTTTATAATAGCTTAATTACTTTACTTGAAAAACTCACTTATGATACGGTTCTCCGTATCGGTATTAAATGAGGTTTTTTTATCATAATTACAGTTTTACTACTAGAATTATTATTCCTATTATTGGAGAAATATATTTAATCCTACGCTTCCATTTGTTCCAATTCTCGAATTGTTTTACCCTTTTTTTTACATCCAAATACTCTTCTTCCTCTTCTTCTTTAAAACCATTTTTCTTAAAATCAGATAATTTATACATATCATAATCGATTTTCTCATGATTTTCTATACTTGCTAAAATAGCTTCATATTCTTTATATAACTTTTTACAAGTTTCCTCTGTTATATCTGCTTGTTTATCACCTAACAAAATACTTATCTTATTTCTTAATTTATCTAAGCATTTAAAGGTTTCTTCCATCCTATATGCTCTTTCCTGAAGATTTTGTTCTGATGTATAAAACATAAAGTATGTTAACACTATAGAACACATAAGTACTATATTGGATATTGTCATTTCACCCATTTTACCATCTATTCCAATAGTAACTATAGACAATCCAGTAACTAATGCAGAATAATATATATTTAATTTTTTATACTCATCATGCTTAGCTCTTAGTCTATTCGTTGAGTTAATTCTTACTTTATATGTTATGCTAACTCTTCTTGCTAATTCTTCTAATATTCTTTTATCTTTTTCATAACCTTTTATACATTCTAATTTACACATTTTATTACAAGTACATTCCATCATAAAACTTCCTAACATAATTTTTATATTATACCATTAATTATTCATAATAAAATTATACCATATAATTTAGTTTTATTTTATCTAAATAGCAATATCTAAATTCAATGTCTTTACCCCAAAATTTCTTAATATAAATGAAGAAGGAGTACCTTTAATAGATACTCCTTCTTCATTACTTAAATAGTTTATTAAGTTATCATCTAATTTAATCTTAATTGAATCAATTTCTCTTAGTTCATTTATAGTTATTTCAGAAATTATCATATGTAATAACTTCTTCTGTTGCTCTCTTGTTGAACTTTCAGTTAATACCTTACTAAAGTTCTCTAAAATGCTTTTAATAAGTTCATATGGTACTTCCTCATTTACATCATCTGAAAGTGTTACTAATAGTGGAGCTTTCTCTTCTTCTAAAGCCTTAACTCTCTTCATTAGTTCTTCTTTTCTTATC
>CAMNZV010000205.1 GCA_946575275.1 uncultured Clostridium sp.
TCTCTTCTAATTTTATTTGAAATTCATTATTTGATAAATTTTTAAGTTCATTTATATAATTCTCTAAGTTTACATTAGATTTTATATTTATTGAATTAGTAAATTTAAGATTAGATTTATTATCCTCAAATCCTTCTATTTTTACAAAAGTAATTCTTGAATAATTACGTGTATCAATATCTAAACTTATTTCTCCATAATTATTTTTATAATCTTTATTTTCTATACTATCATCTGAATAATCTGATGAAGAATTTAATTCATATCGTAATTGTTCAATTTTATCTTCTTTTATATAAGATGGGATATCTTTAGTATATTGAACACTTTCATTCATGTAATCATATGCTCCAATTATCCTTTGTTTATTATAATCACTTAAAGTACTTAAATTAGTATCTTCTTTATAATATGTTGTTAATATGTGTTTTTGGCTAATGCTTGACACCTTATTATAGTTTAATGGTGAAATAAATAAAATAAACACTAATATACACGATGCTAAGATTAAATATGAAAGTAATTCCCTTTTTCTTATAAATGTAAATATCAAAGCAATGATCTGGAAAATAATAAACATTATACATACATATCTAAAAGATGTTAATCCATAACTAATTACTCTTACACCTACTGAATATATTTCAAGTATGATAAATGGACAAAATACATATGGAAGTATATTGGTAATTTTAACTACAAATTTATTTTCTTTAAAGTTACTTGCCATATTCCATATTGGAAAAGCGAAAATAAATATTCCTGCAAGAATTCTAAAAATAACATTTGATGGCATGTTTCTAAGTATTATTATTTTTATTATATATATATAAATAATGGCCATTGCAATAGTAATTAAAGGAACCCCTACATAAATTACTAAACCTTTGATAAAAGTATTTACACTCTTTTTATCAATATTAGAAATAGAATATAAGATAGAATTAATGAAGAAATATCCCAATAATAGTATCTGAACTCGTAAAATAAATTCTCCACCATGTCCATTTAAAATAAGTTCAATAAAAATTAAAGATACTAGTGTTATTCCGATATTTAGAATCAAATATGTAATAGAAGACATGAAAAAATTTGAAAATACCTTTAGTACATATTTTTCAAATGTATATTTTGATTTCTTTATAATTTTATATATTGATAATAAAATTAAAATAATTGCATATCCAACTGCTAGCCTTGTAGCTATAGATGAAGCAATTGTTACTTTATCACCTTGATTAATAATTACAGTAAATATTCCTGCAATAACAGCTTCAAGTATATAAGTTATAATTCTATATTGCCATTTGCTAAAATAACTTTCAGTAAACATTGTACTTGACGCAAAAATACTTCCAAAAATTATAGCATTAATAATAAAATCATCATTTACCCAAGTTTGTTCAACACCTATACTACATATGGTGGTGACCATTAATATAACCCCAATAGTTAATGGAAATCTTAAAAACATTTCTTTTATTTTCTTTGAAATATTTAAAACCCATTCTTTTATGTTTTTCATTTACAAGTCCCCCTTTTAATTTATATACTATAATTCCCCCGTTAGAATTATATCACAATAGCTGTTATAATAACATATTTTTCTAGTAAAAAATCCTTAAGTCTAAACCTAAGGATTTTATAATTATTAGTATTTATTTTAATTTTGCTGTAGATAGCTTTGCACCTTCAAGTTTAACACTTTCAAGTTTTTCGTGGTAGCTATTTGAGTGTATGTTTTTATCAATAAAGATTTTTAAAGACTCTTCGTTATTTTCTGCATCAACATTATACATTATGTTACTAACATATCCATGAATATAGTCATTATTACTGAAGGATAAATTTATTTCAGTTCCCACTCTTGTAATTACATTAATTACACTTTTAAGTTCTGTAGATTCCTTTGTAAAAACAATATCCCCATTTTTAGCCAAACAAAATTCAATTTTCATAAAATCATCACCTTTCTAATTATATTATACAAAAGATTATTCATTTATTATATATGGAATTGTAGTTATTGCAATATTTCTTCGTTTTGTTAATTGTGTTCTTAAAAACATAGAAGTTTGATTATGAAGAATATTGTGCCACCACTTATTAATTACAAACCTTGGAAGTACCACTGTTATCATTTCATTTCCTTTTAAAGTTTCTTGCTTTTCATCTATATAGCTAACTAGTTTTTCATTTACATTTCTATAAGGAGCATGTTCAACAATTAGAGGTACATCAATATTTAAATCCTTAAACTGTCTAATTGTTTTTTCTGTTTCTAAATCATTAGTACTTACATGAAAGGCCTCAACTGTGTCACCAGCAATTAAAGCATAATTTAAAGCTTTTATAAATGATTTATTAATTGTTTGTACAGGTACTATAAAAATATTAGTTACCTTATCCTTTTTTATTAAATCATTAACTGGAACATCAATTCTTAAATTTTCTGATACCTTGTTATAATGTCTCTTAACCCTTCCCATAATGAAAACAATTGTAGGTATGCAAATTAAAACTATCCAAGCTCCAGAATAAAATTTATTAATAGCAATTATAATACAAGTAATTGCAGTTACAGCTGCTCCAAGTCCATTAATGACAGCCTTATGTTTCCAGTTTCCCAATCTATGAGTAATCCACTTTTTAAACATACCAAATTGTGAAAGGGTAAAGGATATAAATACTCCAACTGCATATAATGGTAATAACAAGTGGGTAGTTGCATCAAATATTATTACAAGGGCTGAGGATAATATACATAAAAATAATATACCATTTGAAAAACTTAATCTTTTGCCCCTCATTGCAAATTGCCTTGGAACATATCCATCCTTAGCTAAAATTGAAAGTAATAATGGTAAATCAGCAAATGCAGTATTTGCAGCCATTATTAAAATAATTGCAGTTGTACCTTGTATAATATAAAACATTATACTACTTTGTCCAAATATTTGTGCAGATATTTGTGCTATAACAGTAGAATGTAATGTTGGATCTGCCTTATATATAGTTGCCAGGTATGATATACCACCAAAAACAATAAGAACTATTATTGCTAAAAGAGTTAAAACCTTTTTTGCATTTTTTTGACTAGGTTCTTTAAAGTTTGGTATCCCATCACTTACAGCTTCAACACCAGTTAATGCTGTACAACCTGCTGAAAAGGCTTTTAAAAATAATACTAGAGTTAAATCTCCTGTAGGGTTTCCAAGAACTACAGTAGTTTCAGGAACTTGTCCAAATATTACCACCTTAACTATACCAGTAATAATCATAACCACTATTGATATCATAAAAAGATATGTTGGAATACCAAAGGCTTTAGAAGAATCCTTCATACCTCTTAAATTTACTATAGTTAAAACAAGAATTAATAATACTGTAATTAGAACCTTATGTTCTAAAAGGTTTGGGAAGGCAGAGGTTATTGCTGCTGTTCCTGCACAGGTACTAACTGCAATTGTTAATACATAATCAATTGTAAGTGATGCTGCTGCAACAAGACCTGGTAGTTTACCAATATTTTCAGTTGCAACTATATAAGAACCACCACCATTAGGATAGTTATCTATAGTTTGCCTATAGGAAAATACAAGCAGTGCTAGTAATGCTATAATTGCAAGGGCAACATATAATAGTGGTTTATATGCACCTATAGCTAATACTGGCACAAGCACCCTTAATATTTCTTCACTTGCATAGGCAACTGATGATATAGCATCACTTGATAATACAGGTAATCCCCAAAAAACGCTATATTTTTCTCCTGATAATTCATTAGATTTCAATGTTTTTCCAATAAAAATTGATTCTAATTTTTTAAACATATTTCTCCCCCGAAACATTAATAATTTTTTAAATTTAATATGAATCATATGAATTATATGGCGATTTTATTCATTTGTAAATTGCTTAATTAATCAATGTTTTCGTTTACAGATTATATTATTATATTTTATCTTTAATTATCTTTATTTCTATTAACTTTTAGTAAAAAAATTGGGTATAGAAAAGAGTACACCCATCTTCTTTAAAGGTAGTGGTGAATTTTCTCTTAGCTTTTACTAAGATATTTTCCTTTATTAAACACTTTAAATAAAATAAATTATAGTAAAAAGATTGTTTTTGTGATATAATATTATTATTAAATGTTAAGAAAGGAGGAATACATATGCCTAAAAAACCTACTAAAGAAGTATTGTTTGGTGTTCAAAA
>CAMNZV010000206.1 GCA_946575275.1 uncultured Clostridium sp.
AAGTACTATTATGAAAAATGGAGTAGTATTAAAAAAGTTAAATGAAGAGGAAACATCCTATTATAATCTCCTTACTAGAAATGTAAGGGATGGTTCTGTTATTATTGAAAATCCGGAAAATCAAAAGTATAACATAACCTTAGAAATATTGGAAAATATATTGTCTATAGATTCTAATATTGTTGATAATAAGATTATAATAAATAGAAATCTAAATATAAATTCTAACATAGGCGAAATACAGGGTGAATATACCTTAGACAAAAATGGAACAGAAAAAATAATTAATTCATCAGAAAAAGAACTAACAAAAAGGTTAAAAACATTTATAGATTATATGTATAATGAAGAAATTGATATACTTGATTTAGATAGATATATGGAAATTACCTATAGAAAATATGATGAAAGTATGTTACAAAATAAAACTATAAATGTTAATGTTAGTATGTCAATAGATGGCAGTGGATTAACAAAGGATAGTTTATTTTGAACAAATGGGATGTAGTGTTAATTATACTACATCCCATTTATTCCTTTAATATACTAAATTAGATTTTTCTTTTTTTATATCCAATCATAATTAATGTAATAAAACCTAATGAAATTAAAATTGCTAAACTAGGTAAAAATAAAGAATTAGAATCTGAAGTTTTTGGTACAGTACTGGATTTGTTTAAAACAGTATTGGTTTTAATAATTGAATTTGGTGTTGTGTCTATTTCTTTTTCAGATAGAACAGACTCATTAATACCTGTCCCAATAAAAATCATAAATATAGGATTAAGCTTACTTCTTATAAATTCAAGATATTTTATATCATTAGAATTGGGATTTATTTGTAGCTTAGTAATATCCATTTTTAAAATTTCATTATAAGTAAATAATGAAAGAGGTAAAACAATATCTCTTGTCTGTGTTAGTATATATAAGTTGCCTTTTCCACTTAAAAATGAATTCATAAGATTATAATAATCAAATTTCAAGTTAAATGAAAGTACGTTATTATTTGAGTTTATTAAAAAGACATTATTTATATCTTTTATAAATTCAGAAGCAGCCATGTCATTGCCAGTCCCAATATTTACAACTGAATTAAGGTCAAAATCATCAAATATTGAATCATAATTAATGTTAAAATAATTATTTTGATAATTATATTGATAATTCTCTGTAAAGGCTGAAGCCTCTGTTCTTAAGGCGTCAATAGGTAATAAAGTAATGCATAATAAATATGCAAGTATCATAGATATAGATTTTAATAATTTCCCCATTTTGTAATCACTCCTAATATTCTTTTTACATTCTTTTACAATATTATCATTTGGTTAAGTTAAATGCAAGAAAAATAATTTGAAATTATTATATAGTTCTTAACTGTTATATGTGGTATACTGTAAACTATATATTTTAATTTAAGTAGGAGGAAGATTTATGGCTAATGTATTAGATGAGTTATTAGAACGTGGATACATAAAGCAATTTACTCATGAGGCAGAAACTCGTGAATTGCTAGAAAAGGAGAAAATAACCTTTTATATAGGCTTTGATCCTACAGCAGATAGTTTACATGTTGGACACTTCATTGCAATGATGTTTATGGCACATATGCAAAGAGCAGGTCATAGGCCAATAGCATTACTTGGTGGTGGAACAGCAATGGTTGGAGATCCAAGTGGTAAAACAGATATGAGAAAAATGTTAACTAAAGAACAAATTCAACATAATGTTGATTCTATAAAAACACAAATGGAAAGATTTATTGATTTTTCTGAGGATAAGGCTTTACTTGTAAATAATGCTGATTGGTTATTGAATTTAAATTATGTAGATTTTCTAAGAGATGTTGGAACACACTTTTCTGTAAATAAAATGCTATCTGCTGAATGCTTTAAGCAAAGATTAGAAAAGGGGTTATCATTTTTAGAATTTAATTATATGCTTATGCAAGGATATGATTTTTACGTTTTAAACCAAAAATATAATTGTAAAATGGAGCTTGGTGGAGATGATCAATGGTCAAATATGATTGCAGGGGTTGAGCTTGTTAGAAGAAAAGCTCAAGGAGAAGCATTTGCAATGACTTGTTCATTGCTTACAAACAGTCAAGGTCAAAAAATGGGCAAAACTGTAGGTGGAGCGTTATGGCTTAATGCGGAAAAAACATCTCCTTTTGACTTTTATCAATACTGGAGAAATGTTGATGATGCAGATGTAGAAAAGTGCTTGGCATTATTAACCTTTTTACCTATGGATGAGGTTAGAAGACTTGGAGCTTTAAAAGATGCAGAAATAAATACCGCTAAAGAGGTTTTAGCATATGAAGTTACAAAATTGGTACATGGTGAAGATGAGGCTATAAAGGCTAAATCAGCTGCTGAGGCTTTATTTTCTGGGGGCGTTGACATGTCCAATGTTCCAACAATTACAATAAGTAAGGATGAAATTGGAAGAGAAATACTTGATATTCTTGCAGATAATAAGATAATTCCATCAAAGGCAGAGGGTAGAAGACTTATAAATCAAGGTGGGCTATCAATAAATGGGGAAAAGGTTGCAGATGTAAAAGCTATATTATCAGAAGAAGACTTTAAAGATGGCTCTGTTTTAGTTAAAAGAGGAAAAAAGAATTACAATAAGATAGAGATATTATAAGATAATTAGAAAATCATTTGATGCTTAAAATCAAATGATTTTTTATTTATCTGTTAATTTATAGCGAAAATTGACGATAATAATAATATATAATATGTAGTGAGGTGTTTTTGTTATGCCATCAATTTGGAATGTTAATAATATGAATAATACTAACAATAAAAAGGTATCTGGTAAGCTTACCTTTGAGGTTGGTGAGAAGTTTAGTGGTAGAGTGGTTGGACAATCTGAAGATAAAGAAGTTATTATAAAATTATCAGATGGATGGCAATTTACAGCTGAAATAGAGGGAGATATTGATCCTAATGAACAAACTATGGTTAGGTTTGTAGTAGAGGGATTTGATGAGGGAAAACTAAAGCTTAAGGTTCTTCAAGGACAAAAAAGTAATATAGAAAGCATTGCATCTAATTTAGAAAATATTATTAATAAAGAAGGTCTTAAACAGGAGGATATTTCATTATTAAAGGCAATGATAAAGCATAATATTCCTTTAACTAGAGAAAATATATTAAATGCTAAAAGTATTATTCAATTTAATGAAAATATTAATGGCAATAATAAGGAGATTACTGATTTTATAGATAGTTTTATTGCAAGTAAGAATATAGATCCATCTAGCGATGTGGCAAAGAATATAAAAACTTTACTTAGTGATTTTATGACAACATTTAAAAATATGCCAAAGGAAGATATTATGTTTTTCTTAGAGAATAAAATTGAAATCACAAAAGAGAATATAGAAAGCTTTAATAAACTATTTAAAGAAGAAGGTTTTTTTAAGGAAGTTATAAACAAGGCTGATGTTGTACGGGATACCAATATTACACCTAAAGATATTTTAAATAAAAAGAGTGTCAATTCAGAAGTTCAAGCAAAAGTATCCTTAGGTAATAGCAATGATATAGAAGAAAACATAGTTAATAAAAATATGGTTGCATCTAAAACCTATGATAATAATGATACATTTAATAATAAGGTTAGTATGTTATCTTTATTAAAGTCTATGGCAGGTTCTGAAACTGCAATTAGTAAAGAGGTACTAAAAAATGTTCTTTCCCAAAATGTAAGTGAATTTAATTTTGCAGAATATAATAAGGCATTATCAGAAATTGACAAAATGACAGACAGTAAGTTTTTCAAATTAGTAACTAATGAGTCTATTAATAGTGATGGCTATTCAAAGGAAGCAGTAAATAAGGTGTTAACGAATATTTTAAATAAGGAAATTAATTTAAATGATAATGAGTTTAAAAGAATAACTGAGGTTATTAAGACTCTAAAAGGGGACATATTTGAGGAAATAAGTACAAAATTAGGAGAGAAGAAGGATGAAGGTAGTACACTTTTAACCAATAAATTAGATGAATCCTCAAGGGAGTTAGTAAACAAGGATATAAAAATTAAAGTTGATGACATTAAAGAGGCTATAAGGGAATTGCTTAATAAAAGTGAAGGTAATGATACAGATGATAAAACAAAGAAGATAGTGGATTTTATCAAGAGTAATATTAATGAATTTAAATTACTAAACAATCTAAGTAACGAGTATTATTATTTAGA
>CAMNZV010000207.1 GCA_946575275.1 uncultured Clostridium sp.
CTACTTGCAAATAAAATGCAAGTAGCTTTAATTTTAAATTAAAAATGACTAAATGTCATTGATACTATAAATATATATGCTATAATATTTATAGTAATTTTTACCACAGGAGGGAACAATGAATACTTTAGATTATAAAAAATACTATTTAGGTAATTATTTTGAGGGATACCGCATTTATGGTGCACATTTAACTTATGAAAACAACATTTTTGGTGTAAGGTTTTCTGTTTTTGCACCCAATGCATCACATATACAAGTAATTGGTGAATTTAATAAATGGGATGGTAGCATTTCTGAAATGACACGTATAGATAATGAAGGTACCTACTCTCTATTTATTTCTAATGTTAAAGAAGGAATGATGTATAAATACAGAATATTTCAAAATGATGGAACAATTGTTGATAGAGCAGATCCCTATGGATTTTATAGTGAGCTTAGGCCAGGTACAGCATCTGTTATTAGTTCTATTGATAACTCAATTTTTAGTGATAGTAAATGGATGGATAGTAGAGAGGTTAATTACAATAAGCCTCTTAATATTTATGAATTACACTTTGGATCTTGGAAACAAAAAGCAGGTGAAACTGTTGAAAAAAGATGGTATAAATACAGTGAACTTAAGGATAGTTTAATTCCATACCTAAAGGAAAATAACTTTACCCATGTTGAATTGTTGCCATTAAGTGAACATCCTTTTGATGGTTCTTGGGGATATCAAGTAAGCGGCTTTTTTAGTGTAACACCAAGATATGGAACAGTTATTGAGTTAATGGATTTTATAAATGAATGTCACAAAAATAATATTGGAGTTATTTTTGATGTTGTACTAGTTCATTTTGTATTAAATGATTATGCCTTAGCAAAATTTGATGGAACACCTCTTTATGAATATGAATTTGAAGAAGTATCCTATAGCCAATGGGGAACTAGAAATTTTGACTTTTTTAACAAAACTGTTCAAAGCTTTTTATTGTCATCTATAAATTATTGGATTGATGTTTTTCATGTAGATGGTATTAGAATAGATGCAATTAGTAATGCTCTTTATTGGCAGGGTAATAGTACTAGAGGGGTTAATGTTGGAGCTGTAGATATGCTTAAAAGGCTAAACACTGAAATGAAGAAAAGACACAAAGGTGTAATGATGATAGCAGAAGATAGTAGTTCTTATCCTAAGGTTACTGCACCTGTAGAAGACGGTGGTCTTGGGTTTGATTATAAATGGGATCTTGGTTGGATGAATGACACTATAAAATATTATAGTATGCATCCATATGATAGAAAAAACTTTCATAATATGATAAACTTTTCTATGATGTACTATTACAGCGAAAACTTTATTCTTGAGTTTTCTCATGATGAAGTAGTTCATGGCAAAGGAACAATAATAAACAAGCTTTATGGTAATTATGAAGAAAAATTTGCACAAGCTCGAAGCTTATACTTATATATGATGACTCACCCTGGAAAAAAACTTAATTTTATGGGTAATGAATTAGCACATTTTAGAGAATGGGATGAAGAAAGAGAACTTGATTGGATGCTTCTTGAATATCCTATGCATAAAGCCTTTAATAAATATTTTAAGGATATTACTAATCTTTATTTAAATAATAATGCCTTATTTGAATTTGACTTTAAAGAAGAAGGTTTTAGGTGGTTAGATGCTGATGATAGAGAACATTGTGTATTTACCTATGAAAGAAGATCTAAAAAAGATAAGCTAATAATTGCAATTAACAACTCAGATAATTATTATGAGGATTATATTATTGGTGTTGATTCTAAATTTATAATTAAGGAAATAATTAATACTGACAATGAAATTTATGGTGGTGAAAACAGAATTAATACAAAGGAAATTACTACAATAAATAAACCATATAAAGGCTTTAATTATTCATTTAAAATCAAACTTGCTCCTTTCTCAAGCTGTATATTCAAAGTTATTTAAGGAGGATAATATGAAATTAGAAGTATTAAACCTGCATAAAAGTTTTCAAGAAAAGGAAGTTCTTCACGGAATTTCTTTTAGTGTTAAAAGTGGTGTTGCTCTTGGCCTTCTTGGAAGAAATGGTGCAGGAAAAACTACTACAATAAGAATACTAATGGATGTATTTAAGGGTACTAAAGGTGAAATATTATTAGATGGAAAACCTTTCATTCCAAGTGAAAATAGAATTGGATATTTACCAGAAGAAAGAGGATTGTATCCAAAGAAAAAGGTTTTAGAGCAAATTGTATATTTAGGCTCCCTTAGAGGTTTATCTAAAAAGGAAGCAAAAGATAATGCTAAAAAATGGCTATATAGACTTGGAATTCAAGAGTATGAAAACAAACTTCTTGATACTTTATCAAAGGGTAATCAACAAAAGGTACAAATAGCACAAACTTTAGTATGTAATCCTGATATAGTAATATTAGATGAGCCCTTTAGTGGTTTAGACCCAGTAAATTCACAGGTATTAAAGGATGTAATTATTGAATTAATTAAAGATAATAAGCTTGTTATATTCTCAAGTCACCAAATGAATTATGTTGAAGAATTTTGTGAAGAAATTATAATTATTAATCATGGTGATGTAGTTCTTGATGGAAAAGTAAAAGAAATTAAAAAGAAATTTGGAAACAACCGATTGATTTTATCTGCAAATAACTATAATTTAGGGGATTTAGAAACAATCATTTTAAAAGACTTTAAGGAATATGTAAATATATTTGATGTTAAAAAGGATTTTATTGTACTTGAACTTTTAGAGAATAAACACAAAAATGACTTTTTACATGAAGTTCTTAAATCTGATATAGACATTGAAAAGTTTGGAAACTATGAACCTACACTAAATGATATTTTTGTATTAAAGGCAGGTGATAATTAATGAAATCCTTTATTAAAGTTCTTTTATTTGAATTAAATAATTATTTTAAAAATAAAAGTTGGATTATTACAACAGCAGTAATTTGTATACTTGCAATTGTTGGGCTTTCAGTTCCAGCTTTGGTGGATTTTAAAAATATTATTCCAAGTGATACTAGTGACGATACTAAAAATATTTATGCAATAGTTGATAGTAATAATATAATAGCTGATAAATCTATTCTTGAAAATGCATTTTCAAATTCACATTGGAAGGTGCTAAATAATGAAAATGAAATGAAATATTTTATAACTGGAGAAAGTGAAGAGGGTACCACTATATCTGGTGGATTTATAATAAATTCAACAACTGACTATACTTATTATGTTGAAAATAGTAGCTTTACAGATATGAATGAAGATATCTTTCAAGGCATATTACAGTCACTATATAGAACAAACTATTTAGAAAGTCATAATCTAAATGCTAGTGAAATTGATGCAGTATATAATACACCTGTTACAAGCAATACAGAAATACTTGGAAAAGATAGCGTAAGTAATTATATATATACTTATGTACTTATTATGGTTATTTATATGCTAATACTAATGTATGGACAATTAATAGCAGTATCTGTTACATCAGAAAAGAGTAATCGTTCAATAGAGGTATTAGTTACAAGTACAAGCACTAATAGTTTAATATTTGGTAAGGTACTTGCAGGAACTATTGCAAGCTTTGCCCAAGTAGCTGGAATTATTGCTTCAGCTTTATTAACATATAAAGCTACTAGTAGTGCATGGAAGGGGCAATTAGATAGTCTACTAAATATTCCATCTAGTGTTCTAATTACATTTGCCATATTTGGAATTATAGGATTTTTACTATATGCATTTATATTTGGTGCCTTAGGGGCTCTAGTTTCAAAAACTGAGGATATAAGTAAAAGTGCAGGTCCTATAAGTTTCATCTTTATAATAGCTTTTATATTAACCTTTGTTGGTATGACAAATGTAGATGGAATGTTAATGAAGGTGTTGTCCTTTATTCCATTTAGTTCTTGTATTTCAATGTTTGTTAGAGTTTCTATGGGAAATGTAGCAACATTAGAAATTATTATATCAGCAATTATTGCTATAATAACTACAGGGATTATTGGAATAATTGCAGCAAAAATATACAGAATGGGAACTTTACGTTATGGAAATCAAATAAAGCTACTAAATGCTTTTAAATTATTAAAGAAAGATAAGTAAATTTATTTAATATTTAGTTAACAATATCAAATCCCTTCTAAAAAAACAGATAT
>CAMNZV010000208.1 GCA_946575275.1 uncultured Clostridium sp.
AATCTGAAATAAAACCTGAAATAGAAAATACTATAACAGTTAATATAAATGATGAAATGGTAAAATTAACTGGAAAAAAGGAATATGTATTTGTTGATATCTTTAACTATTTTAATTTTGATTTAACCATTGCAAAGGGTATATCAATTAATTTAATTTTAAATGGTAAAAAGGCATCCTATACAGATGTATTAAGGGATAAGGACGAAATAAAGGTTTATTGGAGCTAAAAGAATAAAATATAAAAATAATACATATAAATCAATTATATTATTGAATATTAGGAGAAAATATGATTGATTTTAAATTAGAAGCTGAAAATATAAAAGAAGAAATAATAAATATAAGAAGAGATATTCACGAAAATCCAGAACTAGATTTTGATTTATTTAGAACATCAAAAGTAGTTTTGGATTTTCTAAAATCAGAGAACATAGAATGTTATAGTACTGCAAAAACAGGGGTATGTGCCATAATTAAAGGGCAAAATACAAATAAGGTAATAGCCCTTCGGGCAGATATGGATGCCCTCCCTATAATTGACAAGAAAAATGTTAGCTATAAATCTAAGGTTAGTGGAAAAATGCATGCCTGTGGTCATGATGCACATACAGCAATATTACTTGGAGTAGCTAAAATATTAAATAAGCACAAGGATAAATTAAATGGAAGTGTAAAACTTTTATTTGAACCTGCAGAGGAAACATCAGGAGGTGCTCCTTTAATGATAAAGGACTTAGTACTTGAAAATCCAAGGGTAGATGCAATTATAGGCTTACACGTATCTGAAAATCTAGATTGTGGAAAAATAAAAGTTAAGGAAGGTATGGTAAATGCAGCTTCAAATCCATTTTCAATTACTATTGTTGGAAAAGGTGGACATGGTGCAATGCCCCATTATACAGTAGACCCAATAATAATTACATCCAATTTAATAAATGCCCTTCAAAGTATTAGAAGCAGAGAGCTTGATCCAGTTAACCCAGCAGTTATAACTATTGGAAGTATACATGGAGGAACCTCTTCAAATATAATTCCTGAAACCATTGAAATTAAAGGGATAATTAGAACTGTGACCTTAGAGGACAGAGAATATGTTAAAAAAAGGTTGGTTGAAATTACAAGTGGTATATGTGAAAGTTTTAGAGGACAAGGAATAGTTAATATAGAAGAGGGTTACCCAAGTCTTATTAATAATTCAAAGATGGTAGATAGATTAAAGAAGGTATCAAGTAAAATAATAGGCACTAATAATGTATTAAATCAAATGGCACCAAGTATGGGTGTTGAAAGCTTTGCCTATTTTGCAAAGGAAAGACCTTCTGTATTTTATTATTTGGGCACAAAGGGTGAAAATTTTGATAATCCTGCACATGGAAGCTATTTTGATATTAATGAGGAGGCAATTGCCCTTGGAATGGCAATTCAATGTGAATATGTATATGATTATTTGACAATAACATAAATTAATATTAATCTAAGTAAATAGAGTAAAAATCAAATGATATAAAATGGAGTTGATAATATTTGAAAATAGAAATAGGAGCAAATGAAGCAGGACAAAGACTTGACAAGTTCTTAAGAAAATTATTAAAGGATGTACCACTTAGTGCAATTTTCAAAGCATTGAGAAAAGGTGACGTTAGAGTAAATGGAAAAAAAGAAAAGGAAAAATATTCTCTTTCAGAAGGAGATTTAGTTGAAATAAAATATATTCAAAGTAAAAAGGAAAATAAATCAAACTTTATTAATGTAGATTCCTCTGCCCTTAAAATTACATATGAAGATGAAAATATTCTTATAGTTGAAAAATGGCCAGGAGTTTTGGTTCACCCAGATCAAAATAATGGGATGGCTTCACTTACAGATTATGTACTTTCATATTTAAATGCAAAGGGAGATTATCTACCAGAGAAAGAATTAACCTTTACCCCAGCACCATGTAACAGACTTGATAGAAATACCTCAGGAAGTGTTATATTTGGTAAAAACTTTGAAGCGTTAAGAATGCTAAATGAAGCAATAAGAGAAGAGGAAATAGAAAAATACTATTATACAATTGTAAAGGGAAAAATAAAGGATGGACTATACAAAGCATATATAAATAAAAATGAAGAGGCCAATATTTCAAAGGTATATGATACAAAGATGCCAAATACAAAGGAAATATCCATGAAGGTTGTAACTGTTGAAACAAATGGTGCATATTCATTTTTAGAAATAAATCTAATTACAGGTAGAAGTCATCAAATAAGGGCACATTTAGCCCATTTAGGAAATCCTCTAATTGGAGATAAAAAATATGGGGACAAAAAAATAAACTCTTTTTTTGATAGTAAATTTGGTTTGAATTTTCAATTTTTATATGCATATAAACTAATATTTAGAGATGTAAATGGCAAATTAGATTATCTTAAAAATAAGACAATAGCTCAATCACTGCCACCTTTATTTAAAAAAATAAAACAAGATATATTTAAATTTAAAATATAGAGGTAAAACATGAGAGAAGAATCAAAGATAGCAAGAGGGGCCCTTGTACTATCAGTAGCTGGTATATTAAGCAAGGTAATATCTATTATATATTCTCCAGTTCTAAGAAGTATATTAGGCTATGAAGGACTTGGCGTATATGGTAAGGTTTTAGACGTATATCTATTTATATATGCAATAACAAGCGTTGGGGCACAGCCTGCAGTTGCCAAGGTGGTTTCTGAGCTAACAGCTGTTGGAAATAACAAAGGGGCTATAAAGGCACTTAAAATATCAAGTAAATTTTACTTTTTTGCAGGGTCTATTACAGGTCTATTAATGATGGCACTTGCTTATCCTATTTCAAAAGTAATGAGTTCAAGTGCTGTAGTATATGGTATTATTGCACTTGGTCCATGTATACTTATAACATCTCTTTTATCAGTATATAGAGGTTATTTACAGGGAAAAGGTAAAATGACGCCAATTGCAGTATCACAAATATTAGAACAATTTTTAAATGTATTAATTAGTCTTATATTTGCATATATCCTTATGAACTTTAGCCTAGAACTTGGAGTTGCAGGGGCACAGGTTGGTACAACTATTGGAGCCTTATTTGCTTTATTTTATAGTATTTATTTTGTAATTAAATCAAAATACAAAGAAGAAGCCTTAGAGGATTATCATAATCCAAGCAGTAAAAAAATTTTTAGAAAAATAATAATGTATTCTATTCCAATAGTATTAAGTGCAGGACTTCAAAATTTTGGTGGACTTGTAGATACAGCTAATGTATCAAGTAGATTAATATCAATTGGATTGTCTCAAAGTCAAGCAGACTCCCTTTATGGAATATACACAATTTACAAAACCTTAATTGGAGTACCATTAACCTTTGTAACAGCAATATCAGTTGCTATATTACCATCAATTACAGCTGCAAGAGCTTTAAAGGACAATAAGGCTGTTAAGAAGAGAACAAGAAATGCATTTAAGCTATCACTTGCAGTTGCAATACCATCAGCTTTTGGACTTAGTATATTAAGTGATGAAATTTATATAATATTATATAATAGCAATTATGGTTCATATATGATTGAAATTGGAGCTTTCATAATAATACTTATGACCTTAACACAAACACAAAGCTCTGTACTTCAAAGTATAAATAAGTTTTAATATGTATTAGCTACTTTTTCTGTAGGAATAATATTTAAAATAGCATTAAACTATTTTATGGTTGCAATACCTGAAATAAATATTACAGGTGTTTTAATTGGTAATTTTGCATGGTATTTAATACCTGCAATCTTTAATCACAGAAAAATATGTAAAACCTTAAGGATGAAAATGCCAGTTGTACGTCTGTTATTTAAACCACTATTTTCATCAATACTTATGGTTCTTGCAATAAAAATTATAAATATTCCATTTAACTTTATGTATACATTTATGGAACCATCAAGGCTTAATTCAATACCTGTTGTGTTAGTATCTGTTGCTGTTGGTATAGTTATATACTTATATTCTATGATACTATTAGGTGGAATTAAGAGGGAGGATATAGAAACGATATCCCCTAAAATCATGAATATTATGCCAAAATTTATGAGGAAAAAATGAAAGTAAGCATTGAAAAATGATATAAATTTAGATTAGACAGATTAGAAAAGTGAAAAGATTGAAAACTACTA
>CAMNZV010000209.1 GCA_946575275.1 uncultured Clostridium sp.
TAAAGGGCACAATTTGCCCTTCAGATATATTCTTACTTTATTTTATAATCTATAAAACTCATATCCCTCATCCCATAATTATCCATAGCCTCAACCATAATAACATAATTTCCACTTATCTTTGGTGTCCATGTTAATGTATTTGTAGTTGAATAGTCTTTAATTAGCTTAAAGCTTCCATCTACATTATATTCCCAAAACCTATATAAGACACTTCCTGATGAAGATGAATTTACTGTTATTGTAATTGTCTTATTTGAATTTTGTGGTGATGCTAAATTTGTTTTAATGCTACTTATTTTTAAAGCTTCAGCATCTTTTACGACATATCCTAATATTACCTTCTGAACTGTTTTCCCAGTTGTGTCCTTTGCAACAATATAAATATTATATGTTCCACTTTGTTCTGGCGTCCATGAAACAACATTACTTGAACTGTAATCTTTAATTACTTTCTTATAACTTCCACTTACTGCTACAAATCGATATTGAATATTCCCTGCGCCTTCTGCTGTAGCTGATATTACAAGATCTTCTCCAATTACAGCTGGTGAAGATACTGATATTTTACTTGAAGTAATGTTTAATGTTTTTTCTGATTTAATAACAGTCATCTTATATATATTTTGTTGCGTTGTTCCTGAAGGTGTCTTAATCACAACATAAATATTATAATTCCCTTCTACCTCCGGAGTCCATATAACATCTTTTGTATTTGAAAAATCTTTTATTACTTTTTTATTACTTCCTGATTGTGCAACAAATCTGTAAGTATATCCTGTTGTATTCCCAGTTGTTTTAATATTAATTCCAACGTTAGACCCTACATTTGTTTGCATATTATCCGGTGTAAAACTAACATTAAAAGTTGGTTTTACAATTTTATCTACTACCTTATAAGAAATCATTTTAGTTTTAACATTTCCATCAGTATCCTTAACATCAACATAAAGATTATAATTACCAGTTTTATTTGGTGTCCAGGTAGCTTTGTTATCACTTGAATAATCTTTAATTATTTCTGTAACTCCATCTTTAATACTATAGAATTTATATTTTCCATTAGAAATATCACCAGTTACATTTGAGGACAAATTAACACTTTCAAAAACAGTAACTTCATTTAATGGACTTACATTAAAATCTGAAATCTCCCAAACCTTTGGATTTTTTGTATACTCATAAGTTACTATAATACTAGTTTTCCCATAAGTTCCACTAGCATTTGATGGAGTTATTGCCAAAGTATATCCAGCTATTGTTTTAGCTGAAGTTGTGTAGGTTTTTCCAACTATACCAGATAAGTTTTCCAAAGTTCCTATTTCTTCTTTTGTATCCTTATCTACATATTTAACTGTTACACTTCCATATTCAACATCAGGATTTTCAGTAAGTACCTGTTTATTTTTAACCCATACTTCCCCTAATGCCCTGTAACCACTTTGATTTTGAGCAGGTTCTTGCATGTTAGAACCATTATTAAATATTACAAGGCCCTCTTCAACATCAGATACTTCATAAGAGTACCATCCATTACCATCACTTGTCATTTTGCTTCCTGGCCAATTTCCTGTATATTTTGTAGCAGATGCACCATCTCCAGAATATGCATATACATATACATTTGACCAATTATTTACATTGTAATAGTGCAATGTTAAATTCTTAGTTTCCTTAACATTATAATAATAAGTTACTACAATATTTCCACTTGTAAATGTTCCATTTGCATTTGTAGGTATTGAAGCTGAATCTAAGGTATACCCTTTAATAGTACTAGCTGAAGTTGTATAGCTTGTTCCCATTTTCCCTGTTTTAACTGTTTGAGATGCAATTTCAGCCTTTGAAGCTTTATCCACATATTTAACAGTTACTGTTCCCTTAGGAGTTGTGTCCTTTGCATAAACATAGGTTACAGTAATATTCCCTTCAGTAAATGTTCCATTTGCATTAGATGGCGTACTTGATAATATATAATCTTCAATTTCCTTAGGTGAAGTTGTATAGCTTGTATTAGCCTTACCTGATTTAACATCTTGGCTTGAAATTTCTTTTCCTGTATTATCCACATATTTAATAGTTACAGTTCCCTTTTTTCCTACTGGATTAGCATCAAAACTAGCCTTGTCCACTAATACTATAGTAGATCTTGCTGGTACTGTTACTTGTGTTCCACTAACAGTCCCAAGAGATTCTACACCTGCTTTTTGTCCATTTGCAACTATTACCCATTGAGTTGGCAGAGTTGATAAAGATTGCATAGTTACAGTTTTTGCAGAATCATTTCCATTATGTGCTACAAATACATTGTTCCATTCAGTGTCAGCTGTAAGCTTATTAGACATAGTATATGCTACAACATTTGAAGGACAAGCAGACCCCCATGAAAAATACATTGTATTATTAGTTGTATTTGTTGGATCTCTAAATGGTGTATATGCTTTTCTAAGTTCATTAAGTCCAGTATACCAATCTACTAAATCAGCATAATCTATTGTTCTTTGCCAATCTAATAAATTAATAGCTGTTGAAGACTTATAACTATTATGGTCTCCTTGTTTAGTTCTTGCAAATTCTTCACCTGCTTGGTAAAATGATATCCCTTGGGAAGTTAAAATAATACCTGCTGATAATTTATTCATTTGAACAACATCATCATACCTATTGTTATATCCAGTACCTTTAACTGTAGCTACAAGCTTATCATATAAGGTATAATTATCATGAGCTGAAGTGTAGGTTACAGTTTGGGATGGTTGTTTTGACCATTTGTTATAACCTGCCATAGTAGTTGAATTTGCTTGTATTCCAGCCTTTATTTGTTCTTCAAAACCGTATGCACCTTGCACAAATCCCTTTGAAGATAAATCAAAGTTTCCACCTTTTATAGCATCTCTTATTTTATCGTTAAAGGCACCAATTTCGTTATCTACACTTGACATATTAGCTTGAGTTGCAACTGTTTTTGTTGATGCAGTACTTCCAGCATTCCAAGGCTCACCATATATTACAATGTCAGGATTTATCTCATTTACAGCCTTTCGAATTTTATTCATTGTATCTACATCATGTAATCCCATTAAGTCAAATCTAAATCCATCAATATGATATTCCTCTGCCCAGTAAAGTATAGATTCTATCATATATTTTTGATACATTGCCCTATCACTTGCTGTTTCATTTCCACAACCAGAACCATTTGCAAAACCACCTGTTGAATTTTGTCTATAATAATATCCAGGAACTGTTCTGTTAAACCAAGAATCATTATCCTTATTATCCCCTTCATATGTATGATTATAAACAACGTCCATTATTACACCAATATTATTACTGTGTAAGGATTGAATAGCTTGTTTTAATTCATTTACCCTAACATTTCCATCATAAGGATTTGTTGAATAAGTACCTTCTGGAGCATTATAATTTTTAGGATCATATCCCCAATTATATTGCTCTTTATTTGGCTTAGTTTCATCTAATGTTGCTTGATCATATATTGGTAATAATTGTACATGAGTAATTCCAAGTTTTTTTAGATAATCTATACCTGTACTGTGAACCCCATCATTATTTACAGTAGTACCACTTTCAGTAAATGCTAAGAACTTACCTTTGTTTTTTTCACTTATTCCAGAATTTGAAGCAATTGAAAAATCACGAACATGACCTTCCCACACTATAGCATCAGTAGGATTTTCAACAGTAACATTTTTATCATTGCTCCATCCTGTAGGATCAGTTGAATCAAGGTCAATTACCATCCCCCTATCACCATTTACACCTAATCCCTTTGCATAAATGTCAACAGTCTCCTTTGTTGTACCATTAACTGTTACCAAATAAGTATAATATTGATTTTTTAAATCTCCACTTATTTCAATTTGCCAAACTCCATTGCTTCCCTTAGTCATTGAATCTGTAGAAATCACTCCTGAACCTGATTCTGAATCACTTCCAGTTTTGTATCTTTTAATCTTTACGTCAGATGCTGTAGGTGCCCATACCTTAAATGTAGTTTTTGATTTTGTATAGGTTGACCCTAAATCATTTCCATTGTATGCTTGTGAATCTAATTCTGCATAATTAGTTGCTGCCAATGTTTTAATTGTATTAAAAGGGAGATTTACAGCTATA
>CAMNZV010000210.1 GCA_946575275.1 uncultured Clostridium sp.
GTTATTTATGTCATTAACTGATAATACCAATGATGTAGAAATAATGATTGAAAAAGAAGAAGATAAGAAAGAGAAAGTTTTAGAAATGACTGTTGAAGAACTTGATCTTTCAGTAAGATCTTATAATTGCCTAAAGAGAGCTGGAATTAATACAGTTCAAGAACTTGCTACAAGATCTATGGATGATATGATGAAGGTTAGAAATTTAGGTAAGAAATCATTAGAAGAAGTTGAAAGAAAATTAAGAGAATTAGGTTTAAGTTTAAAATTAACCGAAGAGTAAGGAGGTAAATCCATGGCAGGTTATCGTAAGTTAGGTCGTTCATCTGATCAAAGAAGAGCAATGCTTAGAGGGCTTGTAACAAGCTTTTTAAAGTATGGTAAGATAGAAACAACTGAAACTAGAGCTAAAGAAACTAAATCTATAGCAGAAAAAATGATTACTCTTGCAAAAAGAGGAGATTTACACGCTAGAAGACAAGTGTTATCATATGTTCAAGAAGAAGCAGTTGTTAAAAACCTATTTGATAATGTAGCTTCTCAGTATGCTGATAGGAACGGTGGTTATACAAGAATGTATAAAAAGGGTCCTAGAAGAGGAGACGGAGCTGAAATAGTTATACTTGAATTAGTATAATATGAGGGGATTAAGTTATTACTTAGTCCCCATTTTATAATATTTATTATTACTATATATTATAGAGATTTTACAAATATAATTGTATTTTGTATAATGTATAGATATTAATTTGAAAACTATAGGAGAGTAAGTAATGGATGAAATGATTATTCAGTGTAAAGATATAACTTATGTATATACTAATATTGAGGATGCAAAAGATATTTTTGCAATCAATGGTCTTAATTTAAGCATTTCAAAAGGTGAGTTTTTAGTTGTTTTAGGACATAATGGTTCTGGTAAATCAACATTAGCAAAGCATATTAATGCATTATTAGTCCCAACTTCAGGTACAATTACAGTTGATGGTCTTAATACTAATAATGAGGATAATTTATGGGAAATCAGAAAAAAAGCTGGCATGGTATTTCAAAATCCAGATAACCAATTAGTTGCAACCGTAGTAGAGGAAGACGTTGCATTTGGACCAGAGAATATTGGTATTGAATCTATGGAAATAAGAAAAAGAGTAGATGAGAGTCTTGAAAAGGTTGGTATGAATAAATTCAAAAGACATGCACCACATTTACTGTCAGGTGGTCAAAAACAAAGAGTTGCTATAGCTGGGGTTTTAGCAATGAAACCAGAGTGTATAGTATTTGATGAACCAACAGCTATGCTTGACCCTAGAGGTAGGAAAGAAGTTATGGAAACAATTAAAGAATTAAATAGTAAGTATGGTATTACTATTATTTTAATTACACACTATATGGACGAAGCTGTTGAAGGTGATAGGGTAATTGTAATGGACAATGGAAAAGCTGTTATGGAAGGCAAACCAAGAGAAATCTTTTCAAATGTAGAAAAGATGAAGGAAATTGGATTAGACGTTCCTCAAGTTACAGAACTAGCATATGAACTTAAAAAAGAGGGGATAGAAATAAGTACAGAAATTTTAAATATAGATGAAATGGTGGAAGCATTATGTCAATTAAAATAGAAAATTTAAATTATGTATATATGCCAAATGGACCCTTTGAAAAGATAGCATTAAAGGATGTTAGTTTAGAGATAAATGATAATGACTTTTTAGCTATTATAGGTCACACAGGCTCAGGTAAATCTACGTTAATTCAACATTTAAATGGTTTGATAAAAGCCACTAGTGGCAAAATAATTGTTGATGGAATTGATATAACAGAAAAGGACGTTAAGCTAATAGAAATTAGAAAAAAGGTAGGAATTGTTTTTCAATATCCGGAATATCAGTTATTTGAAGAAACAATAGAAAAGGATATTGCATTTGGACCTCGGAATTTAGGTCTTTCAGAGATTGAGATATCAAATAGGGTTAAGAACTCTATGGAAATGGTAGGTCTAGATTATGAATTATATAAAGATAAATCACCATTTGATTTAAGCGGTGGACAAAAAAGAAGGGTTGCAATAGCGGGTGTTATTGCAATGAATCCTAAGGTTTTGATATTAGATGAACCAACAGCAGGTCTAGATCCAAAGGGACGAGATGATATTTTGGGTCAAATTAAGGTTTTGCATGATAAGTACAACATGACTATTGTGTGGGTTAGCCACAGCATGGAGGATGTTGCTGAACTTGCATTAAGGGTTGTTGTAATGAATGAAGGAACTATTGCTTTTGAAGGAAGCCCAAAGGATGTATTTAAACAAACAAATAAGCTTGAGGAAATTGGTCTTGGAGTTCCACAAGTAACTTATTTAATGAAAGCACTTAAAAATAAGGGGTTTAAAGTAAGTGATGATGCATTTACTGTTGAACAAGCGAAAACTGAATTGTTAAGTCTTTTAAAGAATGGAAAGTAGGTAGAAGTATGTTAAAGGATATTACAATTGGACAATATATTCCCGGAGAGTCTTTTGTACATAAAATGGACCCAAGAACTAAGATTTTAATTGCTATAGCATTTATTGCATCACTTTTTATTATAGATAAATTTATTGGATATTTGTTGGTTGTGGCTTTTTTGGCATTATCTATTTATATTTCGAAAGTGCCTCTTAGCTTTATATTAAAGGGACTAAAACCAATTTTATATTTAATATTATTAACAGCTATATTAAATATATTTATGATAAAGGGAACAGAAGATACACTTTTATTTAAGTGGAGTTTTATAAGTATATATGCAGAAGGCTTAAAAACAGCAGCATTTATGGCATTAAGATTAATATTCTTAATTGCAGGAACTTCATTATTAACATTAACAACATCTCCTATTGAATTAACAGATGGAATTGAAATATTATTAAAGCCAATAGGAAAGGCTAGAGCTCATGAACTTGCTATGATGATGACAATTGCTTTAAGATTTATACCAACACTAACAGAAGAAACAGATAAAATAATGAAAGCACAAAAAGCAAGAGGGGCAAATTTTGAGGATGGAAATATTATTCAAAGAGCAAAAAGCTTAATTCCTATATTAGTTCCATTGTTTATAAGCTCCTTTAGACGTGCAGATGAACTTGCAATGGCTATGGAATCTAGATGCTATAAAGGTGGTAGTGGTAGAACTAGAATGAAAAAGTTAAAATTTACTTACAATGATATAGTAGGTACAATTATTTTCTCAATACTTTTTATTGGCAGTATTTTAACAAGGATACTATAGGTAACTTTTATGAGGAATATTAAACTTATTATTGAATATGATGGTGGCAATTATTTTGGTTGGCAGAAGCAAAATAATTGCATATCTATACAAGAAACTATAGAAAAGGCTATATTCAAAATAACAGGTGAGAACATTAATATAATAGGAAGCTCTAGGACAGATTCTGGAGTACACGCCAAAGGTATGGTAGCAAATTTTCATACTAATAGTGGGATACCTGAAAATAGATTTAGGGAGGCTATAAACACAAAGCTACCAGATGATATTGCAATTATAAAATCTGAAGAAGTTTCAGAAAATTTTCATGCAAGATATAATAGCCGTGGCAAGACCTATTCGTACACAATAGTAAATAGAGAAGAAAAAGTTGCTTTAAATCGAAATTATTGTTATGTAGTAAAGGATAAATTAGATATAGAATTAATGAAAGAAGCATGTAAGCTTTTTATTGGAGAACATGATTTCAGTGCATTTAGAAGCACTGGAAGTTCTGTAAGGTCTTCAGTTAGAACAGTAGCAGATTTACATTTAGATTGTTTAGATAATACAATAAAGTTCTTTATTACAGGTAATGGATTTTTGTATAATATGGTTAGAATTATAGTGGGTACTATACTAGAAGTAGGAATGGGAAAAAAAGATTTACATGGTATAAATGAGGCATTTAGTACATTAGATAGGAATATGGCAGGGCCTTGTGCACCAGCTAGAGGCTTAGTGCTAGAAGAAGAAAATTATTAATTAATAATATGTTGACAGACCCGTACGCCTGTATTATAATAAAAAAAGTTTGACTGAAAAATATGTATATAAGACCC
>CAMNZV010000211.1 GCA_946575275.1 uncultured Clostridium sp.
GACCTTTTAAAATACATTCCACCTGATAGTTATTCTTTAGCAAAATATTCTTCCAAGAATCTTCATCATCACCAGCCATATCATTAGTTGCATGATCACCAGCTACTATCATTAAAGGGGATAAATATACCTTTTTAGGCTTTGAAATTTCTAAGGATTTTATTACCTCATCAATTGTAGGGTAACCCTCTACTGTACCAATATGAACATTGTTATAGCCTTTTGCTTTAAACATATAATCTATACTTGGATAAGATGAATTACTATAATGACTTGAACCATGTCCCATAAACACTAAAGCATCCTCTGGTGTAATAAATGAAAATTCTTCAGCTAATGTATCAATTAAGGTAAAATAATCTTCTGTTGAGGTTAATAATGGAGCCCCAATTTTTAAAGAAATAAAGTTAATTTTAAATTCATTAACTTCTTCAATCATAATATCATTTTCAATGCCATTGATAATATGAGTTGGTTGAACAATTAACTCTAACCTACCATCTTCAAGAATTCTTGTCATTGCTTCTTTAACAGTATCTACATGATAATTATATTTAGCTTTTAATTTATTAATTATCATCTTACTTGTAAAGGCCCTGTATATTTTATAATCAGGATATTGATTTTTTATATCATTTTCGATAGCATCAATAGTTTTTTCCCTTGTTTCATTAAAGGAAGTACCAAAACTAACTACTAATATAGCCTTACGCATTTTTTCTACTTCTTTCTATTAATACACCAAAGGTATAACCAATAATTCCAGCACCAATAGCTGCTTGAAGGCAGAATAAAAGGCTTTCTACCTCACCACTAGGTAGCTCAATTAGTGGTTCAGTCCAAACTTCGTAGCCTGAATTTACATCTGAAATCACATCAGAGGCAGCATCATCAGCACCGCCAAACTCAGCATCTTTAACAACTAACAATGGTACAATAGCAATAATTACACATAAAAGTATAAGAATTATAACAGTTTTAATTTTATTTTGCTTCATTATATTGTGCTCCCTTCAAAATAACCTAGCTCCAATAATTCTCCTTTTGCATAGGATTCTAACCCCATAAATATTACAGCAGTTAATATACCTTCAATTATAGCAATTGGAATTTGTGTTACAGCAAATATTCCTAAAAACTTAACAAAGGCTTCTGACATTGTAGCATCAGAATGATGAGCTAAGGCTAGTTGGAAGGCTGTAATGCAATAAGTAAATAAATTACCAAGTGCTGCACCTAGGAAAATTGCAACAGGCTTTGGAAGCTTAAACTTAACAGCTAGCTTATATACACCATAAGTTAAGATTGGACCTGCAATAGCCATTGAAAAGGTATTAGCACCTAAGGTAGTTAATCCACCATGTGATAAAAGTATTGCTTGAAATAGAAGTACTATTATTCCAAGTATAGACATAGTAAATGGCCCAAATAATATTGCACCAAAGCCAGTTCCAGTTGGGTGAGAACAACTCCCTGTAACAGATGGAATTTTTAAGGAAGATAATACAAATGTATAGGCTCCAGCCATAGCAAGAAGTATTAATGCCTTTCTATGGTTACTTACAACATTTTTAATTGATTTTACACCTAAAATTAAAAATGGAACACAAAGAATGGCCCAACTTATACAATATTTAATTGGTAGATATCCCTCCATAATGTGCATAGCAGAAGTGTTTAATGAAAATCCAAATATGAAAATCATTAAACAAGAGAAGAACAAGAATAGTTGTTTGTTTTTTAACATAATTTACCCCTCCATAATATATTTAATAATAAAAAAAACCTATTTTGATAAAAATAGGCGAATTAAAAGAAAGTATTCTTTCAATACTGCACTAAGTTATCATCCGTAACTAGCGAAAAACTTTTTTATAGGCAGGTCTTCTGACTTAGGTTTTATAGCACAATATTCTATCTTCCCGATTTTTCAGTGATATAATTGAATATTATTGTACCTTTACAGCGGCGGGACCGTATGGGACTTACACCCATTTCCCTATTATCTTAAGGCATATTAAAATACCTTAAGCACCTATAAAATATGGAATTGTCGTCATTAGTCTATCATTGATAGAAATCATTGTCAACTTGAATTTTTTATGTGGGTAAGTATAATAAGTTTAAGCAAGAAGCAAATTATGTATTTGTAACCTTCACTTGGAGTAAAGACTTTTAAAATAGTTTTTGCCAATTTTAATAAGCTAAGTGGAAGAATAGAGGGAATTATGAAGAACGCAGTAGAATTAGTTTTGGCAACAAAAGAAGATGCAGAATCACTCCATCAAATGAAATACTTATCATTTTTGCCTATATATAAAAAATATCATGATGATGAAACCAGCCCTGTGAAAGAATCAATGGATAAAGTTATCAGATGTATTGAAATGGAAAACAGGGACTATTATCTAATAAAGTTCAATAATGAGTTGGTTGGAGGAGTAAGAGTAGTTGAAAGGCAAGCTGGAATCTTTTATATTAGCCCTATATTTATTTTACCCCAATTTCAAAATCGAGGAATTGGATATATTGCAATAAAAACTCTGTTTATTGTATATCCTTACGCAATTACATGGAGATTAGATACCATATTAGAGGAAAAAGGTAATTGTTTTTTATATAAAAAATGTGGATTTAGCAAAACTGGTAAGGAAAAAAAGATTACTAATAATATGACTTTGATTGATTATGAAAAAGTAATGTAATGATTCCATAGAAAAACAGGCAGTAGATAAAATTAGGTATTGATAAAACCCAAATATATTAAATTAAGTGTCGAAAACCCGACTTTGCTAAAGCTATTTTTATCATTTATAGAAATCCTTGAAAACTTGAAATTTAGAGGTTAATTGTTATAATAAAGTTAAAAAACAAGGTAAGGAGTTTGAAATGGAATTATTATTTGCAATGCTTTTTGGGTTTACTTTAGACCTTGTATTTGGAGATCCCAATTGGCTACCCCATCCTATTAGATTTATTGGATTTATGATTTCAAAAGGTGAAATCATTGCAAGAAGGCTTATAAATAAAAATAAGTTTTTATCAGGATTAATATTATCAATAACAGTTATAATCATATCTTTTTTGATACCATTTTTCATAATTAACTTATCTAGCAAAATAAATATCTATTTGAAGATATTTATTGAATCAATATTTATTTATCAAATTATGGCTACAAAATCACTACGAAAAGAAAGTATGAAGGTTTATACTTATTTAAAAAAAGGAGACATTGCAAATTCTAGAAAATATGTTTCTTATATAGTTGGACGTGATACAAATAACCTAAATGAAATTGAAATAACAAAGGCAGCAATTGAAACAGTTGCAGAAAATACATCTGATGGAATTATTGCACCCTTATTTTATATAGCAATAGGTGGGGCACCTCTTGGTTTTTTATACAAAGCAGTAAATACCCTAGATTCTATGATAGGATATAAAAATGACAAATATAAAGATTTTGGCAAGTTTGCAGCAAAATTAGATGATGTTTTTAATTATATACCTGCAATAGTAGCATCATATATAATGATAGTTTCTAGTTTTATATTAAGATTAAATTATAGAAATGCATTTAAAGTATATAAAAGAGATAGATATAATTCTTCAAGTCCAAACTCTGGGAAAACAGAATCAGTTGCAGCAGGTGCTATGGAAATAGAATTGCTTGGGGATGCATATTATTTTGGAAAGCTTGTAAAGAAGAAAACTATTGGAGATAATATTAGAAAGGTGTGTATAGAAGATATAAAAAAAGTAAATAATCTAATGTATTGCACATCAATATTAGGATTAATAATATTTATGACAATTAGGAGTATAATTTTATGAGACAAATAGTTCATGGAGGGGATATTTATTCTCCTAAAAACAATAAGGAAATATTAGATTTTTCAGCTAATATTAATCCTCTTGGAATGCCAAGTAGTGTTAAAGATGCAATTTCCCATAACATAGAAGAATATATAAATTATCCAGATCCACAATGTAGGGACCTTAGATTATCAATTGCAAATAACTATAATATAAGTGAAGATATGATTGTATGTGGAAATG
>CAMNZV010000212.1 GCA_946575275.1 uncultured Clostridium sp.
CATTTCTCATATAATTTATTAAAACATCTGGAATTTTGTTGTCTGTAGCTAAACTAAATAAATCCTCATCATTAAAAAAATTAAATAATATATCTTTGGAATTTATACCTCTCCAGTTTTTAAAGTAATCATTAAATGCCTTTTTTGCATTATTTTTAATATCTTTCTTTTTATTATCTCTCTCATCATAAATATCAATTAATTTCTTTCTTCTAATATCAGAGTCCTCTAAATCCCTTTTTATTTCCAAAATTATTTTATCGTATTCTCCATCTATTCTGCTAAAAATATAAGATAAATTTTCTTTGATTTTTAGATTTAGATATCTTTTTATCTCATCCTTCCGTTTATTAATTGGATAAGATTTCATATCTTTTATATATAATCTTGTAATTTCCTTTTTATTAAATAAGATTTCTTCATTAACTAATATATCCTTAATATTTAAGGCACTACCTTCTACTAAACTTACATACCTATCAATTATAGTTTTAAAAGCTAAGGATCCTTTAAACCTACTACTATTTATAATTAACTTCTTTCTATCCTCATCCTTTTCTTCCATAATGCTTTGCAACTTTTCATCTTTATTGTAAATCTTTCCCCTTAACTTTAACTTTGATATAATTAAGTTTTCAAAAGTGTTTTGTTTAATTTCTTCTGCACCAAGGCTTGGAAGTATTTCTGATATATATTCTAAAAATAATGTATTTGGTGCTAATACTAATATTTCTTCGCCTTTTATTGTATCCCTATACCTATAAATTAAATAAGCCAACCTATGCAGTGCTACTGTAGTTTTACCTGATCCTGCAGAACCTTGAACTATAATTGGAAAGTTTTTTGGCCATCTTATTATTTCATTTTGTTCCTTTTGAATAGTAGCTACAACTTCCTTAAGTTTTTTTCCTCTACTTTCTTCTAGGTTTATTTTTAAAAATTCATCTACTAGGCCTTGACCTTCTTCATTGTTTATTATAATTTCATTTATGCCTTCGTCAAAGTACTTATTAATTTCACCCTTATTAAATAAAAATTTTCTTTTTAGATGAAGTTCTCCTTCAATTATTCCAGATGGTGCCTTATAATAAGCCTCTCCCCCTGTACCACTATAATACAAATCTGCAACTGGCGCTCTCCAATCAACAACTATTTCATCACCAGTTTGACTATTATTGATTCCCTTTTTGCCAATGTATATTTCCTCTTTTAGTCCCCTATATTCTCTAAAATCAACTCTACCAAAATAAGGTTCAATTAGAGCCTCCGAAAATATATCAATGTCTCTAGATAAAACCTTATAAATCTTTTCTGCTGTTTCCTTTTCCTCACTATAGCTTCCCTTGGCTTCTTTGCTTAACATCTTAACCTTGCTATTTATATCATTTATATTTTCTTTTTTTAAATTTAACTCTTTTTCGATTAATTCTTTTTTGTTTTGCAAAACATCTATTTCATATTCTAATTCCTTATCCATAATAACCTCAATATTATACTTTATTTAAATCTTTTTACTTGATTTCATTATAAACTATCAAGCAACCTTGAATCTACTTTAAAATAATCTTTTTTATCTGAAACACTTATTTCTATTTTTCCATTACATAGATTCACCATTTCATCAATAATGGATAAATGCTCCTTAAAAAGTGTACATATGGAAAACTCTACAGTATCCTCATATTTTATATCTTCCATATACCAATTATTTTGATTACAAAGATATTGTACCTTACCAAATAAATCATAATCTAATTTCACTGTAATTTTTATTCCCAATACCTTTTCTATTATTTTTGCATTGTCAATTGCTATGGTTGCACCCTTTATATATGCCCTAGTTAATCCTGATGCCCCAAGAAGTATTCCTCCAAAGTATCTTGTAACCACAATTACACAGTCTTTTATTTCTTTCTTCTTCATTACTTCAAGTATTGGAATTCCTGCTGTCCCCTGTGGTTCTCCATCATCAGAATATCTTAAAATATTCATTTTTTCACCTATTATATAGGCAAAACAATTATGTCTTGCTTGTTTATTTCTATTTTTTATTTCATTTATAAAAGCCTTTGCTTCATCTTCGCTTTCTACCCTTTTGCAATATCCTATAAATTCTGACTTTTTTTCTAAAAAACTATCACAACCATATCCTCTTACTGTAATGTATGACAATTTACCATTTCCTCCTTTAGTATTGTTAACCCCAAAATAATTTTTTCTTTATTTGTTTCTGAAAATCCAATTCTAAATGTATATTCACCATCCCTAAAGTTTGTGAAAAATAGAACTCCAGGAGTTATATAAACGCCTTTCTTTTTGAGTCTTTTAAATAACTTTATTGAAGATATAGATTTGTCTGATAGGGTTAAATAAAAGGTAAGACCACCTTTAGGCTTATGGTATTTTACTATATCCTTTAATTCATTATCTATATATTTCTCCATAATCTTGTATCTTTTTTTATATTCCTTAGACAAATTTTGAATATTCTTTTTCCATTTACCTTCTGATATATAAAGCTCCAATGCCCTTTGCATAAGGCTTGAAGTTGCAATATCTGTATTAAATTTTGATTTTCCCATAGCCTCCTTAAATATTTTTGGTGGAATCATATATCCTATTCTTATTCCAGGTAAAAATATTTTAGAAAAACTTTTTATATAAATTACTCTGTCATTTTTATCTAACCATTTAAAAGGTTCATATTTTATGTCCTCATCGTAAATTAATTCAGACAAATAATCATCTTCAATAATATAGAAATCATATTTTTCTGCAAGCTCTAATAGCTTTACCTTTTTTTCATAACTATAGCTTATTCCAGTAGGATTTTGAAAATAACTCATAGTATAAAAACAAGTTATTTTATTTTTCTTTAGGATTTTTTCAAATTCAACTAAATCAATGCCATCCTTTAAAATATTAACCTCAAAAATATTTGCTCTTCTCCATTTAAATACTGATAATGCACCTCCATAGGTTGGTTTTTCTACAATGACATTATCATTTATATTTACCATAACCTTAGATGCAATATCAATTCCTTGCTGAGCACCAGATACTATTAATACATCATCATCCCAAAGCTTATTTTGCCAAAACACACGATTTATGGTACTTCTAAGCTTATGGTATCCCATTGGATTTTGTGAAATTAAAGCTTCTTGTCCATCTCTATCTAGTATTTTATTTAGTATTTCTTTAAAATCTTCTATTGGAAACATTATTTCCTTATTTGTTTCCCCAGAAAAATCAATTATATTTTTCAGTCCTTCTTCTGATAGTTTTTTAAAGCTATTAGAATATTCTTTATTAAACTTAAATGTAGATTCTTTAAATTTTGCGTAAGTTCCGCTTCCTACCTTTTGTCTTGCATAACCATCACTAGAAAGTTTATTGTATGCATTTACAATTGTTATATTATTAACCAATAAAAACTTTGAATATTCTCTTATTGTAGGTAATTTTGTTCCATCTACAATTATCTTCTTATCTATTAATTCCTTTATATGATTTGTAATTTGAATATACTTTGGAATTTCTTCTACAAAGCTTACATAAAAAAAGTCCTCCATTTTACCACCCTTTATTTGCAATCCCTTTATAATGAATAAACATTTTCATTTATAATTTTATTACCTTTTGAATCAAGTAGTTGTCTTTTATCTATTTTAATTATTTTTCTTTTTGATAATTCCCTTAGGATATTTTCCATTTTTATGTCTAGCCCTTTAAATGTATTATCCTTAAGAATTTCATAGCAGCTAATATAATCTTCCTTTTTGTTTAGATATTCCAAAAGTAATTTTGATGCAATAATTATATTTTCATCCAAATATCTTTCTATAAAAAATATAGTTTTATTAATAAGTTCTTCACTTACCTCTTCCTTAAACAAGGTATCTACAGTGTTTTTAATATCTTTATCCAAATTACAAGCCATAGCTAATGCATCCTTTGTAACTGAATATCCATTTATATTTATGTAAAGTCTAGATAACCTATCTAAGGACTTTACTATAACCTCATAGGAGGTATTAATACCTCCTGTATTTAAATA
>CAMNZV010000213.1 GCA_946575275.1 uncultured Clostridium sp.
TAGTGGATAATTTGATAATTGGAGTATCTGTTCATAGCTATAATGAGGCAGTTATAGCAGAAGAAGGTGGAGCAGATTATATAATCTATGGACATTTATATGAAACAAAATGCAAATTAGGTGTTAAACCTAGAGGACTTGTTGAATTTGAAAAAATTTGCAAAAAATTATCCATACCAGTATATGGAATAGGTGGAATTAATGAGAACAACTGTAATGATGTTATGAAAGCTGGAGCTAAAGGAATTTCAATAATGTCAAAATTAATGAATAAATAAATATATATTGCACAAAATACTCTTGTAACAAAATTAAGGAGGCGATATATATGGATAAGAATCAAAGTATAGGATGTTCAGTACAACAATGTAAGCATCACTATCAATCAGACAATTATTGTACATTAAACAAAATAAGTATTGGAACACATGAGTCTAACCCTTCAATGCCAGAATGTACAGATTGTAATTCCTTTGTTCTAAAATAAAACATTTCTCCAAAGTTATTCTTTAAGAGTCTTGCATTTTTGCAAGGCTCTTATTTTCATGAAATTTTTGTTAATATAGTTCAATTAATTGGAATAGGTAGTATTATTTTTCATTTATAATAAGCCTTTATTAATAAATTTTAAACATTTAAGAAAACAGTTACATCCTTGAATATTAATTGATGTAATAAAAACTGATATATATAAATTACATAATTATGCAAAGTGGTTACAATTAATTTACAAATAAGTATGGGGATTAGGAGTATAATTTTATTGTAGTGTTTTTTTACAAAATTATACAAATTACATATTATTTATAAGGGAGAGATTATAATGAAAAAAATTATTAGAAACGTATCTTTACTGTTGGTATATTTATTTGTAGTTACTTTACTGCCAACTGGGATATTTACACAAAGTGCAAAGGCAGAGGAGGATGTTCCTAAACATTTAGAATATTCTGATATATATGTTGGTTCAGTTGTTCAATATAAGGATAAGGCTTTAATTGCTTATATTGATGGAAGTGAAATGGGGTTATCTTTATTTGAAAAAGGAAAGGAAACTAAAAAAATATACGATAAAGGTAATAACGGAATATATGTTAGCAATTCTTCAAACAATACTGCAAACTTTAATATTTATAATAATGAAAAAAGAGAATATAAGAGTTTTTCATTTTTAACTAATGAAATTAAAGATACTGATATGCAATTTAACGGTCGTGTAGAAGATGAAGAAGAAAAAGAGGCTATTATTGATAAATTTAACAATAAATATTCTTTGTCTCTAGATTCAACTATCATTTATATTTATAAAAATAAAGAAAATGGAGTTGAAATATATGATTTTTCAACTATGATTGATGAGGAACATAAATCATATTCATTAATTAAATTAAGGAATGAAGAAGTATTATTAGATTCAAGAGTAGCTACCATAACTGATAAAGATGGAGATTTATGGATTTATAATAATGATTTAATAATAAAAACAAAGGACGGAAATAAGGTTGCAACTTATAGTACACTTGATGTAAATACAAATATGAGAATTGATGATATATATAATAATACTTTGTATGTAGTAGAGAGTGGTAATAATAAATCAAAGATAGTAACATATAAGATATCAGGAGATAAGTATGTTAAGGATGAAGAAATTGAATTAATAGATTATAGTTACGACAATATAGACGTTGATCTTGGCGGAAATATTTGGGCAGTATTAAAAGATGAAAATGGAAACTTTGTATGTAAGTATGAAAATGACAAATTTATAAAGAAGTATGAAGTGGCATCTTTTATGGATGAATTATATGTATATGATGAAAATAACATAATAGTATCTGCTAGACAAAAAGGAATGACCTTTATTAATAAGGGCACAAATACCGATACAATTATTGACAATAATACTGATACTAACACCAATAATGAAGCCAAAACAGAAATTACAACAGCAGATAATAAAACAACTGTAAATGTTAAAAACTTATCTTCAGACAAGAAGAATATTATTAATGCACAGGATTCTGAAAACAATGTAACAGTAAATATTGCAGATATAGAAACCTTAAAAAGTGGAAAGGGTTCTGCCTTAATTAACCTAAGCAATGATACTACAATTAATATGCCATTTTCTATAATTGACAAAGCTCTTTTAGAAGGTGCAACAAATGTAGCAGTTAAGTTTAATATATTAAAGGATTCAGATATATTAAAGGATATTAAAGCTGTTAATAAGGTTTATGAATTTGATTTAGAAATATACTATGGTTCTGAAGTTAAAAAGATTCATAATTTTGCAGAAGGAAATGTAGAAGTTACTTTAAATTTAACAAATGATGATTTAAAGAATTTAGATAAAACTAAATTAAGTGTGATGTACTATAATGAAGAAACTAAGAAGTTTGAAAAAATGGATACTAAGATTAATGATAATTTAGTAACCTTTACTACAAGTCACTTTTCTAAATTTGTTATTGCAGAAGTTGACAACAACCAAGTAGTAAATAAAACAGCAAACACAACAAAAACTAATGATATAAATAATGTTTCAGGTATTTTATTATTTACATTAGGGTCATTAGTAGTTATGACTATTGGAATGTCTACAATATATGTAAAGAAAAGAAGACAACAATAAGAAATAATGTTAAAATTATGGAGTAGGCAAATAAGCCTACTCCATTTTAAATAAGGTAGGGAAAGTATGAATTTTAATATAATTATAGGTATATTGCCTTTTATAATACCATATACATATTTAGGGGAGAATCTTTCTTCATTGCTTCTTTCAATTATAGGATTAGTGTATTTATTTTTTAATAATAACAAGGAAGACATTAATAAGAAATTTATGATTTCATTGATGCTTTTAAATATAGTAGCAATAGTATCATTAATATTTAACAATTTTAGTTATGATAGCTTTAGTGGCTATACTATATATTTGAATATGATAATTTATTACATAATATATTCTAAGATAAATAAGGAATCTACAAATGTTTTAAGGGATATTGTATATATAGTTGCAGGACTTTGTGTTATTTTTATAATAATTCAAGGTTTATATAATAATATTAGAATATATGGGAATATTGGGTATGCTAATAGTTATGCTTTATTGTTATTTGTAGCATATTTCTTTAATATATTAAGGGAAAAAGATAAGTTTGTAGACATAATTGAGATTGTATTAGTAATAGGCATATTATATACAGGGTCAAGAACAACCTTAATCTTACTACTAGGATCTTATATATTTAGATTGATACAAAAAGATGAAAAATTTAATTTACAAAATCCAATTTTTGCATTTATAATTTATTATGTTTGTTCCTTGTTAAATTTAAAGGCTTTGTTAGTAGTTCCTATAATAATTTATGTATATTGGCAAATAAAAAATATTAAAATAAATAAATTTATAATCATTGCATTGGCTATAATGTCTGTTGGGATTTTTACTTTGGGATCAAGTAATACCACCGATAGACTTAAGAATATATCCTTAAAAAATGCTTCCTTGCAGGAAAGGTTTGTATATTACGAAGATTCTCTAAAAAGTATTAAAAACAAACCTATGGGAGAAGGTATAAATACTTTTAAATATAAGTCTTATAAGGATTCTTCAGCATTTTATGATGTGAAATATATACATAATTCTATAATTCAAATTGCCTATGATATTGGGGTGATTGGATCTATTATATTTATTATTATTTTGATATTTTCAGTAACATTATTAATTAGAAACAGAGGTAATAAACTGGTAATACTATTATTTTTATTTATAATAATACATTCATTATTAGATTTTGATATGGCATATGGAACCTTTGGAATTATACTTGTAATGTTAGTGTCTTTATATGGGGAAGGTGGTAAAGATACCATTAAATTTAGTAAGTTTTTATCAATACCCATAATTACTGTTTTGGCATTTGTATCTTTATATGAAGGTACATTGTATTTAGGAAATGCTATGCTTGTAAACAATAAAAATAAAGGGTCTGATACCTGCTTAAATATTGCAGATAAAATTTCCTTTGGCGTTGA
>CAMNZV010000214.1 GCA_946575275.1 uncultured Clostridium sp.
AATGCCATTGGTACTATTGGCATGGTTGAAAACAGATTAGTTGGTATGAAATCAAGAGGAGTTTATGAAACTCCAGGTGGAACTATTTTATACAGGGCTCACAAGGATTTAGAAGAACTATGCCTAGATAAAGAAACTGCTCATTACAAAGAACAAATAGCACTTAAATTTGCTGATATTGTTTATAATGGACAATGGTTTACACCACTTAGAGAATCTTTATCTGCTTTTATAGATAAAACTCAAGAAACAGTTACAGGAGAAATTAAATTAAAGCTATATAAAGGTAACATTGTAAATGCAGGAATGACTTCTCCATACTCTTTATATAGTGAAGAATATGCTACATTTGGTGAAGATGCTGTTTATGATCAAAAGGATTCAGAAGGATTTATTAATTTATTTGGTCTACCAACAGTTGTTAATGCTAAAATGAAAGCAAATGTAAACAGAAAGGATAAATAATATGAAACTTTGGGGTGGACGTTTTAAAAAAGGTACTGATGAATTAGTTAATGATTTTAACTCTTCAATTAATGTTGATTCTAGAATGTATGTTGAGGATATTGAAGGTAGTATTGCTCACGTTAAAATGCTTGGGTTACAAGGTATAATACCTACTGAATCAAGTAAAAAAATTGAAGCTGGTTTAAAAGAAATCTTAACTCGTATGGAAAATGGAGTTATTGATGTTGATCCTACCTCTGAAGATATTCATAGCTTCACAGAAGGTACACTTACCTATTATGTAGGTGAATGTGGTAAAAAGCTTCATACTGGAAGAAGCAGAAATGACCAAGTTACCTTGGATTTAAGAATGTATTTAAAGAAAGAGCTTAAGGGTATTATTTCAAATATCCTTGCTCTTGAAGAAGTTTTATATTTAAAGGCTTCTGAAAATATGAAAACAATTATGCCAGGATATACTCATCTTCAAAAGGCGCAACCAATTACCTTTGCTCATCATTTATTAGCCTATGCTGAAATGTTTAAAAGAGATATTGGTCGTCTTCAAGATGCTTATAAAAGAACAGATGAAATGCCTTTAGGTTCTGGAGCTTTAGCTACCTCTACATATCCAATTAATAGAGAATATGTAGCCAAAGAATTAGGATTTTCAAAGGTAACCTTAAACAGTCTAGATTCTGTATCAGATAGAGATTATGTTATTGAATCACTTTCAGCCTTTTCTGTTATTATGATGCATTTATCAAGATTTTCTGAAGAAATAGTTTTATGGTGCACTAATGAATTTAGTTTCATTGAACTAGATGATGGATATAGTACTGGTAGTTCTATAATGCCACAAAAGAAAAATCCTGATGTTGCAGAGCTTGTACGTGGTAAAACTGGAAGAGTTTATGGTGATTTAATGACCCTTTTAACCGTTATGAAGGGTATTCCTCTAGCTTACAATAAAGATATGCAAGAGGACAAAGAAGCTTTATTTGATGGAATTGACACTGTTAATTTATCATTAAAAACCTTTAAAGGTATGATAGCTACAATGAAGGTAAATACTAATAACATGAGAAAAGGTGCCTCTGGTGGTTTCACTAATGCAACTGATTTAGCTGATTATTTAGTTAAAAAAGGTATGGCCTTTAGAAATGCTCATGAAGTAGTAGGTGAAATAGTTCTTCATTGTATTAAAGAAAACAAAACTATCGAAGAATTACCTTTAGATAAACTAAAAGAATTTTCAAGTATCTTTGATGAAGATGTTTATAAAGCAATTGATTTATATACTTGTGTTGAGGAAAGAAATGTTATTGGAGGTCCTTCAACATCATCAGTTCAAATACAATTAGATGCCTTGAACAACTTTATTAAAGAAATTAAAGGAGGCCTTTAAATTGGTAAAGGTAGGTATTATAGGTGCAACTGGATATGTTGGCTCTGAACTTCTACGTATTTTATTAAATCATAGCAAGGTTGAAGTTACAGCCTTAAGCTCTGTATCCTTTGAAGGAGATGAAATAAGCTCTATATATAAAAATTTTATTAACAAAACTAATTTAGTTTGCAATAAAATGGAGGATGTTATAGACAAGGCTGATGTTATCTTCACAGCACTTCCTCATGGTTTAAGTGAGGATATTGCTGCAAAAACAATAAAAGAAAATAAAATTTGCATAGATCTTGGTGCAGATTTTAGACTTTCTAGTGAAGAAGAATATAAATATTGGTATGGTAAAAGCTTTACTGAACCAGAATTACATAAATATAGTGTTTATGGTCTTCCAGAACTAAACAAAGATAAAATTCAAAAAACAAAACTAATTGCAAATCCTGGATGTTATTGTACTTCTATTGAGCTTGGATTAATGCCACTATTAAAAAATTCACTTATTTATACTAAAGGTATTATATGTGATTCAAAGTCTGGTGCTACAGGAGCTGGACGTGGTTTAACCCTATCAAGTCATTTTACTGAATTAAATGAAAATTTTGCACCATATAAAATTGGTGGTCATAGACATACACCAGAAATTGAAGAAACCTTAAGCACAATGGCAAAGGAGGATGTAACTGTAACCTTTACGCCTCATCTTCTTCCAATAAACAGAGGTATTATATCAACTGTTTATTGTACACCAAAAAATAAAAATATTGATATGCAGGAAATATACAACTTATATATTGAAGAATATAAAGATAAACCATTTGTAAATATTCTTCCTCTTGGAGAGGTTGCTTGTACTAAAAATGTTAGATTATCTAACTATTGTGATATTTCCCTTCATTTAAATCATAGAAAAGATCAAATAATTATTGTATCTGCAATTGACAATATGATTAAGGGTGCTGCAGGTCAGGCAATTCAAAACATGAATATTATTTTAGGCTATGATGAAAGCGAAGGCTTAAAATATATATCTCCTGCATTTTAAAATGGATAATTTATTAGAATATAAGCTTATTGATGGGGGTGTTACAGCCCCCAAAGGTTTTTTAGCTTCTGGGATTCATTCCGGCCTTAAAAAAAAGAAAAAAGATTTAGCTTTAATTTATTCTACAGTTCCTGCAACAGCTGCTGGTGTATTTACTAAAAATGTTGTAAAAGCTGCTCCAATTTATGTTACTATGGAGCATCTTTCTAATTCAAAGGCCCGTGCAATAATATGTAACAGTGCTAATGCTAATACTTGTACTGGTAAGGACGGCATACTAAAGGCTAAAACCATGGCAATTCTCCAAGGAAATGAATTAAACCTTCAAGCTGAAGATATTTTGGTATCTTCAACTGGAATAATTGGCAAAACCTTAGAAATTGACACCATAAAAAACGCAATTCCAACTCTTACTAAGTCTCTTAAAATAGATGGCTCTAATGATGCAGCAAAGGCTATACTTACAACTGATAAATATACAAAGGAATTATCCTTTGTATTTAAAATCCATGATTCAGTTATTAAAATTGGGGCTATTGCAAAGGGTTCTGGAATGGTTCATCCAAATATGGGCACAATTTTATCCTTTATAACAACAGATGTTGCAATTGATTCTAAACTATTAGATGATGCCTTAAAGTCCTCCACAAAAATTAGTTATAATAGAATTAGTGTTGATGGTGATACAAGCACCAATGATATGGTATTAATATTAGCTAATGGTCTTGCAAAAAATAAACCTATAAAAGAAAAAAATGCTGACTATTATATATTTTTAGAAGCTTTAAATTATTTAAACATCACCCTATCAAAAATGATTGCAAAAGATGGTGATGGTGCTACTAAGCTTATTGAATGTACTGTTTTAGGTGGGGAAACTGAAGAATCTAGCGAAATTTTAGCAAAAAAAATAATACATTCTCAAAAAATTAAAGCTTCCCTATTTGGAAGTAATATTAATCTTGGTACTATTATTTCTGTATTAGGCGTTGAAATATTAGATATTATTATAGAATCTAACAATGCTTCTGTATCTTTATTAGATAGAGAAAATTTATATATAAAAGAACTTTTAAAAAGCAATACTATTAAAATTAAAATTATATTATCTGATAATCCAATTTCAGTTACTGTTTGGGGCTGT
>CAMNZV010000215.1 GCA_946575275.1 uncultured Clostridium sp.
TGCACCTTCCCTATGAAGTTCTATTACTTTCCTTGGCTTAACAGCCTTAGTATCAATTGCTGATCCATTTATATTGTAAAGACTAATATTATCTACCACTATACTTGTATTTTCTGCACCTATATATTCTAATGTTACATTTACTATAACTTCCCCTGAAAACTTATTCTCACCAGAGAAAAAAGTAAACCAAGTTAACCCTCTTGCATCTGTTGGTCCTGCACTTGATGCTTCAGTTCCATAAGTAATAGCTTTAATTTTAACCCCCTCAGACAGTTGTATACCAAACTCTGCTCCTGCATAGGGCTTGTCACTATCTACAGATAACTGAAATTCTATTTCATTATCTTCTTTTGACATATTTATTTCTTCAGTACTTGTCCATTCTAAACTATTGGCAAAAGTTTTATATGGAATTAAAATTAAAAGCACTAAAGTCAAAATAAACACAATTGTTTTTTTCATTTAACATCCCCCATAATTACAAATTACAGATTTATTATATCTATCTAATATTAAGTACATTTTAATTTAAGTTAAGATAAGGTTAGAACTTTGTTAATATTGCTCCAATGCTTGGCAAGCAAAAAAGCCCACAGTTTTATATTTATCTGTGAGCTTTCTTGTAATATTTTTATCTTATTGATTTTTATTATTAATCTCCTCTACTATTTTTGAAATTAAATCTGTAGTTTTATATCCACCTCTAGCACTAATCATATCAATTGTTGCAACTTTTGCCATAGTTTTAAAAATTTTAGAATTTAATTTTTCAAATTTAGGGTTTAAATTTATTAAAAAATCTTTTATAAATGGATATTCTTTTAATAGTGTTTCTATATTTGTATTTCCGCTAATATTATACTTATTTTCTTTTATAATTGTTGCTTTTTTAGTACTTTCAAAACTCAAAAGTCTTTGATTTCCAGTAAGGCTTCTAATATGTGTAGCATCTTGCATCATCTCAAGTATACCTTTAAAGTTGCCATTATCATCTCTTACTGCTGTATAAAGAATATAGACAAATTTTTCTCCCATATCAATCCAAAATTCTGCTTCATCTTGTTCTCCTTTTTTAAATGCACTTATTATTTTTTCTACAGTCTCTACACTTTCACGAGGATGACAATTTTGTACCTTTCTTCCTATTGCCCCTGGACTTCTTGGAAAAACTCTGTGCTTTGTATCACTATAAAATTTAAATATTTCATTCTCATCAACATAAGATATATCTACTGGAAGATGTTTAAAAATTAAATTAATCTGGCTTAGTGTAAGAAGTCCTTGACTTACATCTAACACTTGGTTTTCATTTTTATTTCTATCTGTTATCCCATGTTTTCTAAGTACACTTTCAAGATCACTTAAAAGTTCACTATTAGCTTTAGAATCTTTAAAATCATTAGTATTACCTAACCCTTTATAATCTTTAGGATTATCTATTAGACAATACCCTATTTCATCATCACCAATCCTCATTTCAACAAATTCTTCATCAGTTAATAATTCCATAGAAGTTGGAAATAATATTTCAGTTTCTTTTGCTATCATATCTTCAATCATCTCTATAACTTCAGGTTGAATTAGTAAAAATTCAGAATCTTTATCTTCATTCAAAAGTGTTTTTGACTTTCTTATTATATCCTTAATATTATTATCTAAAGTCCACATAACCTTAGATGGTTTATCAAATCCCTTTCTTTCAAGAGCAGAAAATAGTTGATTTTGTTTTCTACTAAAATGTATGCTAATTTGACTTAGCTTTTCATAAGATTCTAACCATTGATTCTTTATGAACTTTTTATTTAAGAGTTCTTTCATAATAGTAATAATCTTATTTATTTCTAATGTTTCATCAATATATGTTTGTATCGGATGTCCACTTGGCAGATTAAGTTTTGTGGATGTAAGTACATCCTTAAAAATCTCAAGAATTTCCTCCATTCTTTCTGCTAATGTATCATCTGATATTCCATATGACACAAGATGTTGTTCTGCCAGTGCAAATTCTTCAGATGTAACTTTTTCAAAAGAGCTATTCATTCTATTTCTAGCCTCACTAAGAGAAATTATTCCATTTAAATAATCAAGCTTTATATCAATAATTTTTTTGATTCTATTACTATCTAAACTTAAATGCTTATTCATTTCTATTTCAGAAACTTTTAATACCGGGAAAAAATATACATGATATTCTATTTCACTTATTTTTTCTACATACTTATCAAATCCCTTATTCTCCATCATTTTATATAAAGGAAAAGGTTCAAAATCCTTTATTAAATGAATCCCTTCATTTTGCTTTATTGTTTCTAATGTTTTAGTTACACAATCCCTAAAACTTTCATGTTCTCCTCTTCCATCTATAGTAATATAACTGATATCTCTTTTCATTATTAATCCCTCCATTTAATTGATATTCATTATCACTATTATAACACAGAAAAGAATTTTGCATTGTAACATATGTTACATTAACATTTGTTACAATGCAAAACTAAAGTCTTGCTTTACTAAGTGCTTTAGATAGTGGAATTGCAACAATTAAACCAAATATAACTTGAGTTATATTCCCTGGAATTGATGAGATTGGTGAAATTAAATTACCATATAAAATAACTTCTGTTATATAATATCCAATAATCATCCAAATACTTGCAATAACAATTGCCACTATATTTACTAGAGTATTTTTACCTTTATTATTTTTGCTCCAAGCTATTTTCCCAACTATATACGCCATAATTGCCCTAACTATTAATGTGAAGGGTGCCCAAGCTACCCAACCTGATGTTAAGTCAAAGAGAGCCATACCTATGCCTCCTGAAATTGCCCCTTTTTCTTTTCCAAAAACAATTGCAGCTGTAAATAACATTGTATTACCTAAATGGACTAGTCCTCCTGTTGATAGAATTGGTAGCTCAAAATTAATAAATTTTGTAGCTATAAATACTAATGAAATAAGCAGTGCTGTTTCCACCAAATCCTTTGTGTGAGTTTTATTAATTGACCTATTCTGTGATTGCATGCAATCTCCCCCTTATATTTATTATTTATTTTCTTACATTAACATAAGAAAAATAAATTGTAAATTGTATGGGTACACTTTGCATATTAAAAAAAGTCTAGAAGAAAAAATCAACTTTCTTCTAGACTATTTATAATTTTATATACTTATTTCTTCCTCTGTTAAATCCTTATACACGTCTTTGCAATATTTATATATTTCTATGTTTCCATTTTCCTTTGATTCTTTTGCAAGTGTCAATACTGCATTAATAACATATTCACTTGGGCAAAGTGGTATTTCTTTTTCTTTTAAGAGCTTGTTTACTTTTTCTGGATTTGGTAATTCAACTTTTAACCCTAAATCAACCTTCATATTTAATAATCTCTTTTCTGAAGGTGTATTTCTTTCGAAGGAATTACTTAAATGGTACAATGTAATAGCTGTTTTATAATCCTTTATTTCATCATAATATACTGCAAGTCTATAATAGCATTTTGATATTTCAAACCTTGAAGTTGCAAATAATAAAGCATTTCTTGTAACTCCTAAAAATTTATCATATTCTCCACGTAATCTACTTATTTCTCCAAGTTCTATTAAAATTGATACATTTACCGGTTCCCATTTTAAGCCTTCTTCAAGAGCTTTTATTGCTTCGTCTATTTTGAACAATTGTGCTAAGTTATACCCATAAAGCTTATATATGGAGCTATTATCTGTTACACTTTGATTTATCATTTGCTCAGGTTTAAAAACTGATACATACAACCATAGTTTAAGAGATGTTCCAAAGCTAAATGTAGTGTTTCCAGCTTCAGTTTTATTTCTTATTTTTTCTATTACAGTCTCTAAAATTTTTGATGCATCTAAAAAACGTTTATCTTCTGTAAGCCTTACTGCTTGGTTATATTGTTTTTTTATTTCTTCCCCTTCTTTATCTAAATCTTCTTTAGTTATATCTTTATCTTTATTTGTAATAGCTTCAAAGGATAACTTACCTATCTCCATTAATATTTCTTTTT
>CAMNZV010000216.1 GCA_946575275.1 uncultured Clostridium sp.
TCTTAGAATATTCTTCATAATTCATTTTTAACAATTCTTTTTGAGATTGAATAGTTTGTCTTGCTGATTCTACTGCATCTTTTGCTTGACGAATATTAAGACCATACTTATTAGCAACAACTTTTTCTAATTCAGTGATTTTAATATTATTTTCTAGCAATCTTTTGAAGGAAAACCTTAAAAGTTTTCTATATCCTCTAAATCATATCTTCTATGTCCACCAGCAGTTTTATATTTAGCTTTAAATTCACCTTCATTAACCCTTTTTATTATTAATTGTTACGTTTTATTGTAATTGTTAACAACTGTTGTTACCTCCTATATAATTATATGTGCATATTATTTCTTTTATTAACAAAACTTACATGATTTTAATATAATAAAATTATAGTACTAAGAAAGGAAACATCATGAAGATTGGTATTGATGGAAGAGCTGCTAAATGGTATAGAGGTACTGGTATTGGCACCTATACCTATCAATTGATTTCAAGCATAAATACCATAGATAAAAATAATGACTATCTTATTTTTTTACCTGATGATTCTTCTCTTAAGGATTTAAATGATAATTTTCATATCGAATCAGTTATGGCAAATTTCACAGAAAATTTTTGGGATGAAGTAAAGGTACCAAATTTACTTGGAAAACAAAATATGGATCTTTATCATGTTCCTCAAAATGGTGTTGGAATATCAACTAATATATCTTGCAAAAAAACAATTACCTTACATGATATAATTCCACTTAGAATGCCTGAAACAGTTAGTGATAAATACCTTAAAATATTCAATGAAGAATTACCAAAAATAATTAATTCATGTGAGGGTATAATTACCGTATCAGAATTTTCTAAAAATGATATTATTAAAGAATTTAATTTCCCAAAGGATAATATTTTTGTAACCCCATTAGCTGCTGAACCTATATATACTCCAATAAGTAAGTCCTATTGTAAAAAAATCCTTAATTCTCGTTATCAAATAAATGATAATTTTGTTTTATATATTGGTGGTTTTAGTCCTAGAAAAAATATATTAGGTTTAATAGATGCCTTTTCTAAAATCCCTTATAAAGATAGAAAAAAAACTAAGCTTGTTATTGTTGGACGAAAGGGCATTTCCTTTGATAAGTATTATAAACGTGCAAAATACCTTGGAATTGAAAATGAGGTGATTTTTACTGGCTTTATCCCCCTTGAAGATTTGCCACTTTTTTATAACGCTTCTGAAATGCTAGTATACCCTTCTTTTTACGAAGGATTTGGACTTCCTCCATTAGAAGCTATGGCCTGTGGAACTCCTGTTATTGTATCAAATTTAACCTCTCTTCCTGAGATATGCAAGGATTCTGCTATACTTGTAAACCCTTATAATATTGACGATATAAGTAATGCCATTAATTCTGTTTTAAATGATAATTTGTTAATGTTATCTATGTTTAATAAAAGTCTTATAAGAAGTATGGACTTTTCCTGGATAGATACTGGTAAAAAGACTATTGAGGCTTATATGAAAATGATAAGCTCTTAATAAAAAAATTAACTATGTTTTACTTTGAAAGCATAGTTAATTTTTTACTTTAGATTTAAATGTATTAATCCCCAAATTCATAAGTAGAACGAAAATCCCATCACTTATTATGGGATATGGAAATAAGCTTATTCCCCCTAAAAACAAAATATTTTCAATAATTACTATTATTAATGAAAGTATTAAAGAATATATACCTAGTTTATTTGCATTTGGTTTTTCTATATAATAAATACAAAATACTAATAAAATAGCTAAAATAATAAAATATATTGTAAATACTATTGTTTCATTTTTCATCATTACAATATAACCATATTCAATACTAAAATTAATATTTCCATTTATCATATACATTTCTAATGAATATATTGTTGCCATTATTAATGAAATAATATAATTTATTCTAAAAGATAATTTGTCCCACCTAAAATAAACATATGCAAGTGCTATTGTAATTAAAGGAATAGCTAAATAATTTAGATATATCAATGATTTTAAATATTGTACATACTTGCTATTTGTTATTAAACAAAGAATAAATAATATAACATATCTAACAATAAATATACCTATAATAAAATTCATATATATTTTAATTTTTGTAGGTGCGTAATTTATATTTTTTTTAGCTAAATTTAATAGTAAAAAAATAATAAGTAACAAAAAAAAGTAATAGGCAAAATTCAAATAAAACCCTCCTAATATATCTATTGTTACTTATTATTATTAAATTTAATTCTATTTTATTCCTAAAACCTTTATTCCACCCTTTATACATTTAATGTGCAATGGAAAATCAGGACCACTTTCACCATCAATATCAGTTGCAATATATTCTGGTGATTCAATTAATATATCTTGTGTTTTAAAATATATAACTTTATTTGAATCTAAATGATCTCCCTTTAATATTTTTATAAACAAAGGAAGTATTTCATATACAGGAACTGCCTTTATCATTATTACATCTAAATATCCATCTGACACATCTGCCCTTGTTGCCAATTTAAAATTACCTGCCGTTTGTCCATTAAAAACTAATATTAAATACATCTCACCATCATATTCCATTTCCTTTGATGTAAGTTTAACCTTAAGCTTTCTAAAGTTTGGTAATTCCTCTATTCCCTTTAGATAATAAGCTAATTTTCCAATAGTATTTTTCAAATTCACATCTGTCTTTTGAGATACATCTGTAAAAAGTCCTGTACTTGCTACATTTATGAAATATTTATCATTAACCATTCCTACATCTACAGACTTTGGAGTTGATTCTAATATTTGAATCACTGCTTTTTCTATATTTGATGGCATTTTTATAAATTTACCAAAATCATTTGCAGTACCTACAGGTAATATTCCAATTGGTATATTTATATTCATTTCCATCATTGCATTTACAAGAGAATCTACAGTCCCATCTCCACCTGCTATTAAGATATATTTATAATCCTCATCTATTTCTAAAAGTGCTTCATTAATTGATTTGTTCTTTTCTATTCTATATGGCACAATTTGAAGCCCCTTTTCCTGATGCAATTTATTTATTATATCTAACTCACTTATTATTGCATTTTCTCCTGAAAAAGGATTGTATATAAATCGTACTTTTTTCATTATCGCACACCTTCCTTAGTATGGATTATAGCACCAATTTAATTTTATGTCGATAAGAACCAATATTAAAATATCCTTAAATTGAATATTATTCTTTATATTGTAGTAAACTATGTGATATAATTACTAATTGTAAACTAAATGCTTTTAGGAGTGATAATATGAAAAAAAGCTGTATTCCTAACATCTTCACATTTATAAATCTAGCTTGTGGTGTTTTGTCCCTTTTATCTATTATAAGGGAATTCTATGTATGGGCAAGTATTTTTATTTTAATTGCTGGCCTAGTTGATAGATATGATGGTAGAATTGCTAGATATCTTCAGGTTTCAAGTGAACTTGGAAAGGAATTAGACTCATTAGCTGACTTAGTGTCTTTTGGTGTTGCACCATCAATGTTAATATTTATTTTATTTGAATTTGACAATTTGGGTCCTTATGGGATTTTCGGAATTATTTTATTAATACTTTTCCCAATATGTGGTGCATTCAGATTGGCTAGATACAATGTCTCTACCTTTGATGGAGTTTTTACAGGAGTTCCAATAACGATAGCTGGATGTTTTTTAGCCTTATTTGCTTTAATAAGTTTTTATACTGAAACATTATTAATACTTGCAATAATATTTGTTATGGCAGGCTCTTATTTAATGGTAAGTACCTTTAAACTTAAGAAACTTTAATTTATTATTTACTGAATGATAAATTAAAAGCCTTAAAATGTTGATTATAACATTTTAAGGCTTTTTTGTACTCACTGTTAATAATTTAACCCTTTCAAAACTCATACTTTCTCCTCACTTTTAACTAACTATTATAATTTCTATATAATTCTACTAATTTATTTTTAATCAAATATTTATCATTAAAAATCGGTGC
>CAMNZV010000217.1 GCA_946575275.1 uncultured Clostridium sp.
AATAGAGGGATGAATGAATTTAACAGTGATAGTGAAAATAACTATATTGTTATTTTAACAGATGGCGAGGATTCAACATTAAGTGGTAGTACTAAAGGAATAATTGACAAGGCACTGGACAAAAATATTAAAATATGTGCAATTGGATTTGCAGATGGATTATATAACACGCAATTGGCAAATATATCAAATGGAACAGGGGGAAGATTTTTCTCATCTAGCAACGCAAGTGGTTTAAGTGATTTATTTGAAAGTATTGGGACAGAATTAAATAATGATTTAGTAGATATAGATGGAGATGACAAAATTGATGGGATGCTTATTGCAGATAGTGGATTTATAGTAAATAGAGATGGATTTTCATTTGGAAATTATAGTAGTAATTTATCAGATGGGGGACATTGCTACGAAATGGCAACTTTTGCACAATTATATTATAAAAAGTTATTACCATTAACAAGTAATAGTATAATGGCGAAAGACTCTAAGTCCTATGGGTATAATTTACATAATACTTATTTTGAGAATTATGATAATTTATATAATTACAAGTTAAAAACAAATGAATTGAAATATGCATTTGGATTCCAGTATTTTGGAGAAGAAAATCCTTCGGATTTAAGAATTATTGAGGATAATTCAATGATTTATAGTCCAGAACACAAAAATCATATAGATAATTCTGGTATTTATGAATTTACCAAACCACTAAGATCTGGGTTAGATAGTGAAGAACAGTTAAATAGATATGGGTTTCAATATGATACTTATGTAGATATTTTGTTAAATGAGGATAAAATGCAAACAAGTAATAAGATTGATGGTGATGACAAAGAAATGTTTAATGCGCTATATGCAGCTTTTATAAAACAAAATGTATCTGTTCATTATTCATCAAGTTCTAATTTTCTATTGTTTCTAAGAGAAAAATTCGGTTCTGAAACAATAGAATATAAAAATGGACCAGCATTTATAAATATATTAGAATCAAGGATGAATGATAAAGACGCACCTGTAATTGTATCAAATTTTGAAGGTGGCTTACATGCAATAAATGCAATTAGTTTAATTCAAGATATAGAAAATCCTAATATTTATTATATAGGTGTTTATGATAATAATTATCCAGGAGAAAAAAGGTATTTGGAAGTGGAAACAAAGAAGGATAAAAGTGTCACAAAGTCCAACACGTATTATGGGAATTCTGGTGAAGCTATTAGGATAACACCGTCAATTGAGTCTGATATGGAATATTACATTAATTAGAAAAAAATAAAGTAAATTATTTAAAATTTATAAATAATATAGTATACTAATACTAGTTATTTTGACAAAAAAGATATAAACTAGGAGGTATTAAATGATTGAGGTTAAAGGTGTATCTAAGGGATATATTATGGGAAAAGAGAAGGTTGTTGCCTTAAACAATGTATCCTTAAATATTAATAAGGGTGAATTTGTTGCAATTATTGGGCCATCAGGATCAGGGAAATCAACATTAATGCATATTATAGGAGGTCTTGATTCTCCATCAGTTGGAAATGTATTTATTGAAGGGAATGATATAAGTAAGCTTAAAGATAAGAAATTATCAAAAAATAGAAACGAAAAAAAAGGTTTCGTAATTCAGGCTTTTAATTTAGAAAATAGTCAAACAGCATTAGAAAATGTAATGATGCCTTTAATATTTGCAGGTGTATCTAAAAAGGAAAGAATAAAAAGAGCAATGGTTGCCTTAGAACAAGTAGGACTTGGAGGACTATCAAAGCATAAGCCAAATGAAATGTCAGGTGGACAAAGGCAAAGAGTTTCAATTGCAAGAGCATTAGTTAACAATCCTGAAATTATATTTGCAGATGAGCCAACAGGAAACTTAGATTCTAAAAGTGGCGATGGAATTATGAAATTATTTAAGGACCTAAATGAAAAGGGATATACAATTATTATGGTTACACACAATCCAATAGAGGCTGAAAAGGCAAAAAGAGTAGTTCAAATAAAAGATGGTGAAATCACCACAGATTCTACTAGGTAAATCCTTAGGAAGGGGAAAGTTATGATAATTAAAGAATATATTTTAATGGGATTAAGGGATTTGTGGAGAAGAAAAGGAAGAACTATTTTAACATCATTAGGGATTACTATTGGAACTTTATTAATAGTTACCATGGTAGGATTAGGTTCAGGTCTTAATGAACTTATGAATGAAATGTTTAATAGTGAAGGTATTTCTAAATCTATTAATGTTATTAATCTTAGCTATTTAACAGAAGAGGAACAAGCAGATATTAATCCTAATACTATGTTCGAGGATTACTTTAAGGTAATTGACAATAAAACAATAGATGAAATAAAGGCTACAGGTAAAATTCAATCCTTAAAGGCTTATCTTTCAGGTGGGGTTGAAAAGATTAAAATAAATGATAAAACATATACTGGCTATACATCAATTAAGGGATATGATATTAAGGAGACTTTCTATGCAGATTCAGAAATTGAATCAATAAGAAAAGAAAAGGATGATTCATCTCTTAAGCCAATTAAAGAAGGAAGATATCTAGAAAATAGTGGTGAAATGTTAATTAATGAAGAATTTATAAAATCTATGGGATTTAATAATTCTGATATATTAAATAAAGAAATTCAGATAATTATAGACAATTCTAATGGAATAGAAATTGAACCAGTAATTAAGAGTTATAAGGTTGTAGGAATTATTGATGAGAATTTTGGCACTTTTGATAGCTTCGTGTTTTCAGCAGAGGATGTTTCAAGTATTTTAGAAATATCTACTATGCAAAAGGATTACCTAAAAAATCAAGGATATTCCAATATTGATTTAATTACAAATAAATTAGATGATGTTGAAGATGTATCAAGTAAATTAAAGGAAATGAATTATATGTATTCTTCAGCACAGGAACAAGCTAAGTCAATTAATGATACTTTAGGTGCTTTAAGTGCTGGTTTTGCAGTATTAGGATTAATAGTATTAATTGTTGCAGCAATAGGAATAATAAATACTATGTCTATGGCAGTTATTGAAAGAACTAGAGGTATTGGTGTAATGAAATCAGTTGGAGCTAACAGAACTGCTATTAAAACAATGTTTTTAGTCCAATCTTCAATTATTGGATTGTTAGGCAGTGGAGTTGGTGTTATTTTAGCATCAGGAATTAATTTACTAATACAATTTGGTATTAATAATTATATAAGCCAACAAAACATGAACATTACAATTACAATTGGGCTACCTTGGTATTATATTCTTGGAATATTATTTTTAGCAACATTAATAGCGTTGGTTTCTGGAATCTCTCCTGCTAGCAGAGCATCAAAATTAGAACCAATTGAAGCACTTAGGGGGTAGAGGTAGTTTATGAAGATATTTGATAAAATAAAAATGGCATGGAATGATATATTAAATAGAAAGCTTAGAAGTATGCTAACTATAATAGCTATCTCTGTTGGTGCACTATTGCTTATTGTCATGATGGGCTTTGGAGATGGTATTATGAAACAAACAGAAACCTTAATGGATAGCTTTGGAAATGCAAATGAAATAAATGTATATCCAAGTGTAGCTGACATGGCTTCATTAATGGGAGGAAGTACCTCAATGATGACAATTGAAGAGCCTATGATTGAGGAAAACAGTAGTGAAGCAGTAACTATAGATCCAGTAGAAAAAGTAGTAATACATGATAGTGATTTAGAGAAAATAACAAAAGTAGATGGAGTTGATTATATTAGGGCTATGATTAACTCAACTGCAACAAGTGTTAAGATTGATAATGGCAACTATGTTGATAAAAAGGTTGATTTAGTTGGGGTGAATTTTAAATTTAATAATGATTTTACCAATGAATTATTAGCAGGAACAGGGTTTTCTACAAATGAAAATGAGGTAATAATTGGAGAAAAGTATCTAAAGAGGATTAATGTAGACAATGCTCAAGGTGTAATTGGAAAATCAATAGCTATAAAAATTGAATTACCTATATTAAATGAAGATGAAACAAATAAGATAA
>CAMNZV010000218.1 GCA_946575275.1 uncultured Clostridium sp.
ATTATCATCTACTGATTTAGATATTAATTCATTTGCCTTTGCTTCACCTTCTGCTGTTGCAACCTTTTGCTCTGCTTCTATTTGAATTCTAGATAAATCTTCCTGTGCCTTTAACGCATTTTGTTGAGCAGTTTGCTTTGCTTCTATTGCCTTATTAAATTCCTCAGAAAATTGAAAGTTAACTATGTTTAAATTTTCAATAGAAATCCCGTAATTCTTAACTTTATCTGATAATTGACTTTTAATACCTTCTCCAACCTCAGTTCTTTTAGTTATTAATTCCTCTGCTGTATACCTTGCTATAACACCCTTAGTAGCTTCTTGTATTGCAGGTGTAATTATAGTATCTTTATAGTTTGTCCCAACATTTTTATAAAGATATGCAGACTTTTCTGGATTAATTCTATAGTTAACTGCTATAGCATTGTCTACAGTTTGCAAATCACGACTAGCACTATTACCTTCTACAGTAACTATTTGAGTTCTATTGTCCATTAATACAACCTTCTCTATGAAAGGTAATTTAAAATTTAATCCTTCCTGAAGTGATGCATCCTGAACTGCTCCCATTCTAACCTTTATACCTGTACTACCTGCTGGCACCTTAGTAAAACTGCCAAAAATCACCGTGCCTACAAATATAACTGCCACCGTTCCAATAATAATAGATTTAATTTTTTTAATATCCATTTTTCATTCCCCCATTTGAAGTTATTTTTTATCACTATAAATAGTATATAATACCTCTTATGCCTTGTCAATACATTTTATAATTAATTCCAGCTTTTTTAGCTTGACTACACAAATCTCTTTTATTTAGTTTATATAGTTTACCATCTTTTATGAAATTAGTACCACATTGCCTAAATTCAAAAGATACTTCATTCTTAATACATTGTTCCCTAATTGATAATATCCAACCATAGTCAAGGATTCTTCCATTATAATCTGATTCCCCACCAGCAACTACTAGTTCAACATTATTAAGATAAGCTGATATATCCACCTTTTCTATTAATGGTTGGCATATTACATTTTTATGTTTAATAGGTAGTTTTTCAAATATAGAAAGTCTAAAATCAGCCATTTCTTGATTCTCAATAGTGCAACCAACGGTAACATTATCATAGCCCTCATTCCAATCATTAGGGATACACTCCATAAATCTCTCTATACGCTTTGTCAGGAAAATAAAATTCAAATCACATCGTTCCTTTATCATTTCCCAGCATTCACATCTCCACTTGTCACCCTCTTCAATTAAGAAATCAGATGAAAAGCATAAGTATACGGTTTGACCAGACTTAATCTTATATTCATCATTTTTACCCTTTAAAATAGGTGCATAAAAATTATCAGTTTTCACTATTCTATTTGTATCAATACCTCTAGTACTATCTCCCCTATGAATATAGCAAAACTTACAGCCCTCACTATGTTTATGACACCCTCGCCATGGATTCCACATTGCCATATAATTACCTCTTAAATTTATATTTATTATATTTTCTATTATATCATGGCTAAATGATTTAATACAAAAAAGCATAGCCAATAATACGACTATGCCTTTTACAAAACCTTCCTATTGATATAAAGGATGTTTATCACATAAAGCTTCTACTTTAGCTTTAATAGATGTTAAATCTCCTTCTTTGTTATTTATAGCTTCATCAATAATTTCAGCAATAATAACCATATCATCTTCCTTAAATCCTCTAGTTGTTACAGCTGCAGTTCCTATTCTAACCCCTGAAGTTACAAAAGGACTTCTAGTTTCATTAGGAACTGTATTTTTATTTAATGTAATTCCTATTGTATCTAATAAGTTTTCAGCTTCTTTTCCTGTAATGTCCTTATTATTTAAATCAACTAATATTAGGTGATTGTCAGTTCCACCAGAAACTAACTTAAAGTCTCTCTTCATTAATTCATCGCCTAATACCTTACAATTCTTAACTACTTGTTTTGCATAATCTTTAAAACTATCATCTAATGCCTCTTTAAAGCAAACTGCCTTTGATGCAATAATATGCATTAATGGACCACCTTGAATTCCAGGGAATATGTTTTTATTAATGTCTTTAGCATATTTTTCTTTGCAAAGAATTAATCCCCCTCTTGGACCTCTTAATGTTTTATGAGTTGTTGATGTAACAAAATCAGCATATGGAACTGGTGATTCATGTTCTCCACCTGCAACAAGCCCTGCAATATGTGCCATATCTACCATGAATAAAGCTCCAACTTCATCACAGATTTCCTTAAATTTTGCAAAATCAATTTTACGTGGATAAGCACTAGCACCAGCAACTATTAATTTTGGTTTATGTAAAATTGCAAGCTCTCTTACATTTTCATAATTAATAGTTTCTGTTTCTTTATCTAATCCATAAGATATGAAGTTAAATAATTTACCAGAAAAATTAACTGGCGCTCCATGTGTTAAATGTCCACCATTACTTAAGTCCATACCAAGAACAGTGTCTCCAGGATTTAAAACTGAAAAATACACTGCCATGTTTGCTTGTGAACCTGAATGTGCTTGAACATTTGCATGTTCTGCCCCAAATAATTCTTTTGCTCTATTTATTGCTATTGTTTCAATTTCATCTACCATAGAACAACCACCATAGTATCTTTTTCCAGGGTATCCTTCTGCATATTTATTAGTTAAATATGACCCCATAGCTTCCATTACTGCTTCGCTTACTATGTTTTCAGATGCAATAAGCTCTATACCTTTTTGTTGTCTTTTAAGTTCCTTTTCCATGTATCCATATACATCTTTGTCGTATTTTGATAAGTTATTAAAATCCATTAAATCACCCCAAAGTTTAATTTTTATTGTATTTATAAAATTAGTATAAACAATATTCTTTTTTTTAACAAGTAAAATCTTATAATTATGATATAATACATATAGCAAATTACAAAGGAGAAGGTGATTTTCTTGAATTTAGACAAATTAATATACGTTTCAACCTATGCAGGTAAAATTCTACTTGAAAATGGTGCTGAAATTTATCGTGTAGAAGATACAATTTCAAGAATATGTATTGCCTATGGTGTTAGTTCTTGCGATGTTTTTGCTACACCAACTGGTATAATGGTATCTATTTATCATAATAATAATTCAATATCCTTAGTAAAAAGAATTACTAAAAGAACTGTTAACCTAAATAAAGTTCATAAAATCAATGCTTTATCTAGAAAAATTAAAGTTAACAAAATAACCTTAGATAATTTTTATTCAATGATTACTACAATTGATAATGAAAAGAGCTATAGCCTGTTATTAGTTACATTATTTTCTGCGCTTTCTGCAGGTTCTTTTTCAATTATCTTTGGAGGTCAATTATATGACTTTCTTTCAGCCTTTTTTATTGGAATTTTAATAACACTAACAAGTAACCTATTTAAAAAACTATCAATAAATGATTTTTTCAAAAACTTTATTTGTTCAGCTCTAGTTGCAATGGTTGCCTTAGTTATTCAATATCTTAAAATTCCAATAAAATTTGATAGTACTGTAATTGCTTCTATAATGCTTCTAGTTCCAGGTCTTGCTATAACAAATGCAGTTCGTGATCTAATTGCAGGTGATATATTAGCTGGGATAACAAAGGGATGTGAGGCTATCTTAGTTGCAATTTCAATTGCCTCTGGAATAGGTGCTATACTATCTTTATGGATTAATATATTTGGAGGTACACTATGATAATTTTTAGTTTATTCTCAATTATTGCATCTTTGGGTTTTGGAATTATTTTTAATATTAAAGGTTTAAAATTACTCTTTGCATCAATTGGTGGTGGATTGGGATGGTTTGTCTATTCTCTTAGTCTTAATTTTAATTTTACAGATTTGATTTCACTATTTTTATCCTCAATTGCAGTAAGTATATATGCTGAAATTTTTGCAAGAATCCTAAAAACCCCAGTTACAAGTATAGTAATAACCTCACTAATACCTCTTGTCCCTGGCTCATTAATGTATTACACAATGTA
>CAMNZV010000219.1 GCA_946575275.1 uncultured Clostridium sp.
AGCTATAAATAACTATAGTAGTGCTCAGATCATAGCGACTAATGATTGGATGAATTACTATCCACGAGCTATTAATCCTGTTGTTGAATTTTTTGTAATACCTAATTGCTCATTAGCTGTGTAATAAAGCCATACTCCCCACAACTCCATCTCTTCCATGCTTGCACTTCTTACTTTCCTTCTGTTTTCTCTTACTTCTCTTACCCTTCGATTATACTCCTTATCTCCTAGCCCAAAGATTTTATTAAATTCCAATTTTGACAAATCTGGTGAATTCATAATTGCAGGATTATTTCTTGACGTAATTAAACTGTAAGGTCTTGAAATCAGTCTAATTTCATCAACTGTAAGTAAAGCTCTATGAGTTAGATTAATACTATGTGAACTTGATGGAGTACTGTATTTTCCATGGGAAGCACTTAATGAATAAGTAGCTACTGTGTAATTGCCTAACTTCTTAGATATTTCTTCTAAGGTTTCAATGTCATCTGCCTGAAGATAAATCCAATTTTCACAGTTGCCTTTTATTGTCTTAGCCACCTCCTTTCCGTATTTTTCATCTAGTTGTGCAAAACTCTGTAAAAATAAATTAAACCTAATTCCTCTGCCCCCTCCAACGGTAAGCTTATTTGAGAAATCAGGTATTTGAGCAAAGTTTCCAAATTCATCGAGCAAGAAGTTTACTCTATTTTTTAATCTACCACCTCTTTCATCTGCACTTTTTACAAGTTCTATATAATGCTGTGATACAAATAAACTTGCCAAAGAATAATAAGTTGTTTTTTCATCAGGAAGAATAATAAAAATAGCTCTTTTCTTATCTCCTGTTTCCTTTGGATTATAATCACTTACATTAGTCATAGAATTTATAAGAGGATTAGTAAACAGCCTTAAAGTAGTGAGGGCTGCTGTATAAAAGCTTCCTCTTGTTTTACTTGGTGCAACTTCTGATATAGCAATCAAAGCCTTAGCAGGATGTGTAGGACTAAGTTTCTTTACATACTCAACAATAGGCATTGAGTTTCCTACAACTTTACACATTTCACTAATAAAATAATAGACATTAGTCATATTTTGATACTTTCGATTTTTCCCTTCTCTATTGTCATAAACAACACTCATAATGGCACTGGCAATAATACTTGCTTCACCATCTGTCCATATTCTTTCACCTTTAGGTTCACCTACAAGTTGAGAAGTTAAATCCCATGTAGCATCAATAGCTTTTGCTATATCATTGTTATCAACTGCTTCAATTACAGGCTCTAAGAAATTATATCTATCACTCTTTAAGGGATTTTTAAAATCTATAGCAATAACTTCATATCCTAACCTTTCTAAAAAAGGATAGGTATATTGATATAACTCTCCCTTAGGATCACTTAGAATCATACTTTCACCTGCAAGTGCTATAGTTCCTATACTTTGAAGTACCACTGTTCTTGTTTTTCCTGAACGTGTTGCACCAATGCATAAACTGTGAACATCTTCACCGATAAAAAATATTTTTTCTTTACCACCTTCCTTTCTACAACCAAGTACTACACCACCCTGCGGTAAAAGAGCTTCGGAACACTTACAAATACTTTTGGTGTTTTCATTTGAGTTTTCATCATTTCCTTCTTGTTTTCCCAATGTTGATTTTTCTTGAACTTCTTCTTGTTTTTCTTTACCTTCTTCTCTTTCATTTTTACATTCACTTCCCTTCGTAATTTCACGCAAGTCATCATAGCCTTGCTTGATTAATGCTTTAACTGTGCTGTCATTGGTATTTAGAATAAAGCTTTCAAAAGCTGAATCCTTCTCTTTTTCACTTAGCCATTCTGCTGAACCAAACTGCTTTTGCCCTGCTGATACTGGTGTAGAAATTTTAGGAGTTATTTGTTTTAATTCACTTTGATAAGGCTTGTTATTTGCTACAAAGAAAAATATTGAAAATAAAACTGCAAATCCATTTAGGCATAAAAAAAGCATCAAGTGTTCTTTACTTGACGCCATGCTTGCTAAACAATATTTTAAATTTGGTATTGCTAAAGTTGTTATTTTCTTTGTAAGTAACAAATGTACGGTTGTTGAAAAATAAGCATTAAATAATAGACCTCCAACTATTATCAGTAAAGAAATAAGTAATTTTTTCTTTTTGGATTTCAAGGTATCACTCCTATCAATTTATATTTAAAAATACGTATAAAAAAACTAGAAGCATTTCTAAATTTATGCCTCTAGCTTTCAATTATTATTGATAATATTTAACTACATCCTGTATAGATTTATAAATAAAATGTTCCCATACAGTCACAAATCCCTCTGTATCATTCAAAGTACTTATAATCGCCTCTTTATATTTAACTCTACGATAAGATGTAACTGTTTGATAATAATCTAGTTGTGATGGATACAAGGCTTCATTAAACATTTTATTATTAAAGCCAAATATTACTGTTACAACAGATTCTACTAAATTATTTTTTAAAGTATTTAACACCGCATTACTAATGTAGCTATAACATTTTTGATCTGATATTTCAGTATTATGTTCTAGCGTATAATTTTCTTTTACAAATCTATTCATATCAACATGTAATGCATCTATAAATTTTGGATTTTGTGTAAACAATATATCTAAAATACATTCTTTGGGGTTTATAGGAACTGATACTCCAACAAAATCATCTTTTTTTCTGTATGCTCTATCGCATCCTGCTTCTATTGTATTCCATCTAGCAATATCAATGTCTTGCTTTAATCTTGTTATTAAATTTGAATTTCTTATTGAATTTAATATAGTCTCAATCATAGGTCGAATTAGTGGATTAAAATAATTATTATCCGCATTGTGTGGTTTTAAAATGATGTTTTTAGATCTATAAACTGGCATCCTTTTATATAAAACATTTAATGCTTTCGAAATACAATCATATTTACTTATTAATTCAACATCTGTACAAGTAAAACTACTAACTTTATCAGATTCAAGCAAGTTAATGAAGAATGATGATTCACATAATATTTTTTTTGCTTCCTCAAAATCTACATTATAAGAAGTTATTTCTTTTAATTTAGGTTCTACACTCTGGATTTCATCATTTATATATAAAGTATCAATAATATATCTTACATCATCTATAGAATACCCATCATCATCAGCAATGCTTTGAAGTTTTACATCTGAACATGTATAAAGAAATATCATTTTCTTTTGTATTTGGAGTTGGAACGCTGTTTTCATCATACTCATAGTTTCAGTAGTTATTATCGAACCACTATCTGTTAACTTTGTGAAAAATACATAATAGTCTGAATCTAAATTATTATATAACATATTCTTCTGTGCTTCAGATGAATGTCCTACCGAATCTTGTATCCATAAACATGTATCTTTATAAAAACTCAAATTACAAAGCACTTCTTTTCTCATTGGCGATACTATAAGCATTTCAGTAATTAAAGGTGATATTGCAGGTGCTTCTTCTTTTTTTAGAATCTCTCTTGATGCCAACGCAGAATCAAGAAATTCTCTAAACCCTTCATTATCTATATTTTTATCTAACTCAATTGATATTATTTTCCCCATAACCTCTTCAATAGAATCTTTACTGATAATAGGAGATTCTATACTACATTTTATTAGTAACTTACCTAAAGTATCCTTTACTATTTTTATAGCAAGTTCTTCTACTTTTTTATATACCTCAAAATGATTATTTACCACCTTAGTTCTATACATAACAACGCATTTTTCTATTTCTTCTTTCTCTGTAGGTACTTCTCCTAGTTGTGAAATAAAATCAGAAACAATTTCAAACAATCCTTCTAAAGCCTCTTCTTGCCTTATAAATAATAGTATAATTCTAAATTGATCATTTATATCTACACTTTTATAGCTACTTTTTAAGATTTCAAATTTCTCCTTAAAAGACAGTTTTGAAATATCAATATTATTTTCGATAATATATCTAGCTATTTGTGCAATCG
>CAMNZV010000220.1 GCA_946575275.1 uncultured Clostridium sp.
TAATATAGGTTTTGATATTATCTTATTTTTTACTATGAATAATTCATCTACATAAAATAAAAATTGTTCCATTAATTCATCTGATAAAACATCAAAGGGAATTTTAAGGGGTTTCCATTGAATGCCTTCTTTTATATTAAGTCCCTTTATTTTATCTAAAACAATTATATAATTGCTAATATCCATTTTCCTATAGAATTCTATCTTTTCCTCCCTAGTACTCCATAAAGCCAATTTTTCTATTAAAGGGAGTTCCTTAATTTTTAATATTGCATCTGAAGGTCCAATAACTGCTTGTTTAATATTACTATCTTCCTCTATTAGCTTTTCCTTAATAATTTCTATATTACCTAAAGAAGATGTAACATATCCCTCATTATATATGCCAATTCTTCCTGCCCTACCTGCAATTTGCTTAACTTCTTGGGATGTAAGCTCCCTAATTTCATTTCCATCAAATTTTCTCATGCTTAAAAATATTATTCTTCTAATTGGAAGGTTAACCCCCATTCCAATAGCATCAGTACTAATTAATATTGAACTTTCCCCTTTAACAAATTGAGTATATTGTAGCCTTCTAACTTCTGGTGGTAAATCTCCATATATAATACTAGGTTTTATTCCTCTAGATGAATATTCCTCTGCAAGCTCTAATACCTTTTTCTTTGAAAATACTACTAACGCATCACCTTTTTCAACTTGATTACTTGAAAATTCCTTATCTTCTACTATTAACGGAATTCTTCTATTGTATTTAATTATTTCATATGGTTCCCTCAAGTCATCTAATATTTTAAGAATTATTTCTAGGGCATTTATAGCTCCACAAATATGAACTTCCTTTGCCCTAACCCCAAGTAAGGCTCTTGTCCAAGCTGATCCTCTTTCTAAATCACTAATCATTTGAATTTCATCAATAATTGCTATTTGATATTCTTCTTTAAGATTTAATTTTTCTATTGTGCAGGACAAATGAGTTGCCCCATCCTTTAGTATTTCCTCTTCTCCTGTTTGAAGATTGCACAAAACCCCTTCATTATTTAACCTTTCAAAATTCTCCAAAGCTAATATTCTAAGGGGAGATAAATATACACCACTTATACTCTCCTTTAATTTTTTTATGGCATTATAGGTTTTTCCAGTATTAGTATCTCCAAGATGAATAACAAATTTTCTTTTTGCATATCTAACCTCTTTATATTCATCTTTTGGATTTTCAGGGAAATTCTCTTCAAATTCCTTTGCTATAATCTTAGGAATATGATTACTGGTTAAAACTGTTATAATACCAGAATTAACTAAGATATTATAATTATCTCTAGCTACATTATAGTAATCAAAATTACAATTATTTTTCTTATTGTAATCCCTTATTATCTCTTTTCCAACAACTTCAAGTAGACCATTATAATTATCCAAAACATAATGGTAATCCTTAAAGCCTTCATCCTTCATTTCAATTAACTTAAGAATTTTTTTTCTAATAGTAGTTTCATTTTCAATTAAAGAATGTCCTTTTGTATGCTTTGTAATACTTTCTATTTGATTATATTGATTTTTTATCTTTTTAAAATCCCTTTGCATACCACTATTTTTCATATATTTACCTACCTTCTAACTATTAATTATAATTATAATAACACAATTTAATTATTAACATATATTAATATAGAATTATTTTATAGTAGAGGTTCCTATGGCAAAATTCAGAATAATTGCCTTAGATGGAGGGGGAATAAAAGGTTCTTTATCTACATGTATTTTAAAAAGGCTTTCTACAGAATATCCAACCTTAATTGAAAAAACTGATTTGTTTACAGGTACTTCTACAGGTGCAATTATTGCTTTAGCTTTAGCCTATGGAATAAATATATCTTCTATTGATAAAATGTATAACTATGAGAATTTAAGTGATATTTTTAAAAAAAGAAGTTTTAACCCCTTTAGACCAAAGTATTCTAATAAAATGTTAGCTAAGACCTTTAATTCACTAATTCCCTATAATTCAACTATTAATGATCTTAAAAAATATATATTTATACCCTCCTTTAATGTAAAAGGTATTAATAAAAAGCATTGGCAAGGCATATTCTTTAATAATCTATGTGAAAACAAATTCTCTAAAGAACATTTAATTAATATAGCTCTTGCAAGCTCTGCTGCCCCAACATACTTTCCATCTCATATGGATTTTATTGATGGTGGTATAATAACCAATTCTCCAGGAATAGCCGCTGTTATTGGTGTTCTTAAAGAATTTCCAAATCAGTATAACCTTGAAGATTTTAGAGTACTATCTATTGGCACAGGAATTACACCTAGAAAGATTACAAATAACACTAAATCTTGGGGTCTAATGCAATGGGTATACAACCCTTTTTCTTCTGTTAAACTTCCACTTACATCAGTACTATTAAATGATACTGCTTCCCTTGAACATTTACTTATTTCTGTACTTTTAGAAAAAAACTATTTTAGGGTAAATCCTGTTCTCTTTAAAAATGTAGAAATTGATGATTATAAAAAAGTACCTTACCTAAAAGAAACAGGTAACTCCTATGATTTAAAAGATGTTAAAAAGTATCTTGAAACTTATTACTTATAAGGAGATCTTAAATGTTTGGATATATTACACCAATTGTGGATGAATTAAAGGTATCTGATTTAGAGATATTTAAAAATTACTACTGTAGCATGTGCCATTCTATAAAAAAATCCTTTGGAAATATACCAAGACTATACCTTAATTATGATAGTACATTTTTTGTAATTTTATTAGATGGACTAAATGATAATTCAAATGAATTAATAAACACAAATTGCATTAAATATCCCTTATCTAAAAAAAGTATTATAGTAAATAGTCAAATTCTTTGCTATATTACTGAATTTAATATTGCCCTTACCTATTATAAGATATTAGATGACTACAATGATGAAGTTAACATTAAAAATAGATCCTTAAAAAAGATAATTAAACCTTTTGTAGGTAAAATTAAAAATAAAGAAATACTAACTACCATGGAAAATAATTTGTCTTATTTAAATTTACTTGAAAAAGATAAATCTTATTATTCAATTGATTATATCTGTCACCCCTTTAGTTCAATACTTGGGGATATTTTTAAAAATGCCCCTATAAAACTATCCATTGAAAATAAAAATAATAGAAGCTTATTATTTAACCTTGGATATTCCCTTGGTAAATGGATATATTTAATTGACGCTCTTGATGATTTTAATCTAGACATTATTAATAACAGGTTTAACCCTATATTTTCCTGTTATAAATCAAAAGATATTTCCTATATAAAGGAGGTAATTGAATTTCAATTAGTTATATTAATTTCAAATTGCAAAGACATTGTAAATAAACTATCTCTTATTAAGAATAAAGAATTAATCCTAAATGTGTTAAACCTTGCACTTCCAAGCAAGAATAATTATATTTTATCAAAAATTTAAGTTAGGAGATTTATTATGGATCCATATAAAGTTTTAAATTTGTCTCAAAATTCTTCAATTGTTGAAGTTAAAAAAGCATATGAAGAGGTATTAAAAACATATAATATTGATGATTTAGAGGATAATAGTTTTACCTCCCTTTATACTGAAAAAATCAATGAGGCTAACGAAGCTTATAGAATTATTAATCATAATATAGCATTAGAAGAAGTTCGTGATCTTATAGATACAGATGATTTTATATTAGCAGAAGCTAAACTAAATTTAATATCTGATTATTCCTCCTCTGAATGGAATTTCTTAAATGGAGTTCTTTTAATAAAAAAAGGTTTCATTGATTCTGGTGTGCATCATGTTAAAGAAGCTTGCAAATTAAATCCATACAACAAGGAATATCAAGATACTATTGTTGAACTGCAAAAAAAGGTTAAGGTTCCTAGGGACAATAATTTCAACAACAAAAATCCTCTTAATGCCTGTAGTAAGGGTAA
>CAMNZV010000221.1 GCA_946575275.1 uncultured Clostridium sp.
CTAATTACATCCTCATCTGTAACAATATTTAAAGCTTCATCAAAATTAAAATCACTATTTTCTTTTATAAAATTATATAATCCATATTCAAATTCCATTTTTCTACCTCTATTCTAAAAATCCTGTTAAAGGTGATGATGCCTTAGCTTCTGAGCTTGTTGCTCCAAGACCTGCTAAATATGCCATACGTCCAGCCTTTACTGCTTTATTAAAGGCCTCTGCCATAATAATTGGATTTTTAGAAGATGAAATTGCTGTATTAACTAAAACAGCATCTGCTCCCATTTCCATGGCTAGGGCAGCATCTGAAGGTCTTCCAATACCTGCATCCACAATTATTGGTGAATCTATTTCTTCTATCATTATTTCAATAAGCTCTTTTGTTCTTATCCCTCTATTACTTCCAATTGGTGCTCCAAGTGGCATAACTGCCTTTGCCCCAGCCTCTGCCATTCTAATTCCCATATTCAAATCTGGAGTCATGTATGGAAGTACATTAAATCCTTCCTTTACTAAGGCTTCTGTTGCCTTTAAAGTTTCTAAATTATCTGGTAATAAATATTTTGTATCTGATATAACTTCAATTTTAATCCAATTACCACACCCCATAGCCTTTGCCATTCTTGCAATTCTTATTGCCTCATCAGCATTTCTAGCACCTGAGGTATTTGGTAATAATATTATATCCTTTGGTATATAGGTTATTATGTTTTCCTCCTTGTTATCAAGGTCAACACGTCTTACTGCCATTGTTACCATATTAGTTTCACTTTTTCTAATTACCTCTGGCAATATTTTATTGTTACCATACTTTCCAGTTCCAATTAAAAGTCTGCTTTTAAATTCTGTATTTCCTAAAATAAATTTATCCATCTTTATTCAACTTCCTCCAAATTTAATATAAGTCTTAATACTGTGTTTGCTTCATGATTTGCAACAATTCCAACTCTTGGTGCCATTAGCCCTTCATTTATCCTTGCCTCATTTTTAAAATCTCCACATATATAAAACCTTGAATTTACTTTTCTAGTTTTAATTATATTATTTGAATAATACCCTGCCATTCCTGATGTAGCTACCACTTTTGTTTTTTTAAATGTTTCTAAAACTTTATTTACTAGCATTGCCTTGTTTGCAGGATTATCAAAGGCTTCAACAACAATATCCACATCCTTTAAAAGTTTTTCCACATTATCACTTGTAATTTCTTCCTGTACTGTGGATACATTTATAAAGGGGTTAATCTCTTCAATATTTTCTTTAAGTGCCAAAACCTTTGCCATTCCTATTTGTCTTACAAAATATTGTTGTCTATTAAGATTACTTGGCTCAACTAAATCAAAATCAATTATTTTTATATATCCTACACCAATTCTGGCTAAGGATATTGCAACATTTGAACCAAGCCCACCTGCTCCACATATAGCAACTCTTGCTTTTTTCACTGCCTCATGTACTTTAGGTGTATGTCTACTTACCATAAGAGATTCAAGTTCCTCACGGCTTGGCATTACTCCTCTTTTTATTAATACAATTTTGTCATCCTCTGAAATTTCATAGTCTTCCTTTATTGGAAAACCATTTAAAATTACTATATCTGCATCTTTTTTATATCTGTCTCTAACTGCAAATGCAGTTTTTTCACACACATCATAAAATATTTCATTAACAAAAATTTTCATAAATCAGCCTCCTCCAACAAAGCTAATAACTTCAAGCTCACTGCTTTCTTTAAGCACAGTTTTTGAAAAATCCTCTCTAGAAATTATAATCTTATCCAATTCTACTACAACTTTTTCACAATCTAAATTAAGGTTATTTAGCAAGCTTGAAATAGTCATGTTTTCTTGAAAAGGAATTTCTTTGCCATTTACTATCATTAAATCACCACCTATTATAAATACAAAAAAAGCCTACCTTTTAAGGTAAGCTATAAAAAAATCATATTTTCCATTTATTGCTTCCCTACGGTGGTACTAACCACATCAGGTTAAAGAGTCTCAATTCTAACAGAATATCTCTCAGCCAACTTATAGTTGGCACCCCTAGCCTTGTATTTAAATTTATCTTGATTATATTCCTAATTTAATTAATTGTAAAGTCAATTTTTATGTTATAATTATTTGAAGTATATTATGGAGGGGATTAAATGTTAAAAGAATTTAAGGAATTTGCTTTAAAAGGAAATATGATTGACTTAGCTGTAGGTGTAATAATAGGTGGTGCTTTCAATAAAATTGTGACATCTCTTGTAACTGATATTATTATGCCAGCATTAAGTTTTTTCACTGGAAAGCTTGACTTTTCAAATTTATTTATAGCTTTAGATGGCAATTCATACGATACAATAGCCGCTGCAAAAGATGCTGGAATTGCTACTATAAATTATGGTACTTTCATTTCAGGTATTATTGATTTTATTATAATGGCTTTTGTTATATTTATTATAGTTAAACAGTTGAATAAATTACATAAAAAACCTGTTGAAAAAGCTACAACAAAGAAATGTCCTTATTGCATAACTGATATTTCTATTGAAGCTACTAAATGTCCAAATTGTACTTCTTCAGTAGAATAATTAATATTACAATAAAAAATCTTCAACTAAGAAAAGAAAGCTTTCCTCAGTTGAAGATTTTTTAAATATAATTCCTTAATAATCTGATTTTAAACTGAATTTTAGTATATTATCCTGGTGACTTCCTACTACTTAACCTTGTGTATCCATATTATACTCCAATTACTATGCTAACCATTTATAGACTATAAAATTTTCTTTATTTCCATTAACAAACAATTACATGCTTCTTCTAACTCTTGCTTATTCATGTCAATTTCCCACCCTTCCTATTACTGAATTTCTTAATAGTTTTGTTAAAAGAACTTTTTCTTATAGAAATTTCTAGGATTAATAGCCTTTTTTTTATCTCCAAAGGTTTCGATAAAGCCATTGTATTTTTCACTATAATTATCCTCTACCATCTTAGGAAAATTAATTTCAGTATAATTATATTCCTTACCCATAATTGTTATCCTTATTTCATCTTTTATACTGTCTACTAAAAAACCTATAATATTGTCCATTAAGATAATATTTTTAATAAAATCTGAAAAGCATCCAATTAAAACAATTTCTGTTTCATCATATACTTCCATTTCAATTCTCTTATCTAATACTAAATATCTTTTTTCTTTTTTTACTTTATACTTTTTATTTATTTCATCATATATTAATTTCTTATTATCTTCATTGGACTTGTTTATTTTAAGCTTTACGAAAAAACTCTCTACTCCCATATTTATACCCCTAAATTTTAATATTTAATTGTAAAAGCTCGAATATTTAGAAATCCATCTTTCATGGCCATCTTATTTTCATCTTATTTATTTTAGATTAAGGAGCTATTTTACTCCTTAATCTAATTTCTTATTAACATAGCTTTTTTCTACTAATAATAGAGTAAATTTTCTTTTAGCCTATAGAGCATTGTCTGATCTGATTTAAAGCTGAATTTTAGTATATTATCCTGGTTACTTCCTCCTACTTGACCTTGCATATACACATTTTTAGTATCTTTAAAAAATACCTTTAAATATGCATCACTTTCACAATCCAAAATTTCTATGTGGCCACTTAAGGTTTTAAGCATATAATTAATTCTTGCAATATATTCTTGAAGTGTATCCCCACTAATACAAAAATTACATATTCCTGAAAACCCTCCAGTAGAAATTAATACCTCATAAGTAATGTAACCACCTATGCAATATAATGCTTCCATAGATATTTTACTAATGTCATCTTTATAAATTAATTTCATATCCATATTATACTCCTTTATTTAAATTTAAAATCATCAAAGTCACCTGTAATTACATTATAAACACAGTGTATTTCTACTCCAATTACTATGCTAACCATTTATAGACTATAAAATTTTCTTTATTTCCAT
>CAMNZV010000222.1 GCA_946575275.1 uncultured Clostridium sp.
TGTTTGATACTACTAGGGTTAGTAACATGAATGTTAATCCTAGTATTTTTTGAATTAACCTAAACTTTTTTGTCCTTTTAGGTCTAGTTAGTAGCTGCTTATCCCTTTTTAAAAAAGATGCTATGTATAGAAATGTGAATATTAGTATTTGATATGGTATTGATATTAATAATATTATGTTGCTTATTATTGGAATTATTAAAAATAACAATAGGGTTGCTAAGAAACAGGATAAGTATGTTTTTAAGTGACTACCTCCAAGTAAACTTCTAGGAACTAATAACAATAACATAATAAGTAGGTAGTCTGTAGTGTTTAATACCAACGATACACAATATAGAACTATAAGCTTACTACCTTCTGAATATAAACATTCTAGTCCATATCTAAGTCTATCAATTTGGTATTCATCATAAATGTTAGCGTTTTTTGATAAAAATGAAACTTGTCTTGCTATTAGCTTATTTATACCATCACCTCCACTTCATACCATAATCATAACATAATACCCTACATAATTCCACTAAATGTAAAAAATTAAAAGATTATTCATTATTATAGTTAAATTTTCATATAAAGTTAATATTAGAAAAAACATGTCCTTTCATGTAGAGTTTTATCATTTATATGAATAAAATAAAAAAACTATTTAATTATGTAATAGAATATATTTATCACCTGTAAAATATATTTTAATAGCACAAAATGATGTTTTGGGGAGAATATCATTTCATTCTAGAATTAGTTATACATAGTGCTATTAAGAAGGTAAAATTTAATTAATACATTAACTAAATTGAAAATCTATAAACAAGAAATTCTTTGTTTTAGGTTTTCAATTTATTTTTGCATAATATTTAGTTTAAAAGGTAATAATAAATGTTATTAGTCTAAAGAGGTAGGAAATATGGCATATATTAATTTTAATGAAGAGAAAATAGTATCAACAGAACAACTAAATAAAAGAAATGCAAATAATGAAAAATTAAGAATTGAAATAATAAATAATAAATCTAAAGTACCATCCTTAAATGGTAATAAATATTCCTTTAGAGTTTTAAATAATAGTACTATTAACAATAGTATTATACAGGGGGTTGATGATTTTGTTGAGATAAAGGATGAAAGTTTTATCTGTAGTAAATTTATAAATTGTAAGTTTTATAATATAAAATTTTTAAGATGTAATTTTATAGGATGTGAATTTATTAAATGCGATTTTACTGGAGGGGGTGTTATATTTGACAATTGTAATTTTCTTATGGAAACAATTAAAAAGAAACCTTCTTTAAATAAAAAAGATAATTTGTCCTGTATATTTAAATATTCTACCCTTTATAGTAAATTTGTTAATTCTAATCTATCTTATTGTATTTTTGATGAATGTTATATAAAGGATTCAATTATTGAGAAAACTGAAGCAATTAGCATTATAATATCAAAGTGTAAAGTAAAATCCTTAGAAATAAAAGATGCAAATTTAAGTGGAGCAAAATTTATATCAACATATATGGAGGATTTTGAGTTTTCAGATAAAAAAATAACAAAACTTGATACAAAAACATTTTTTGATAAGATTACAGCTGTTAAAAAAACTAAGGCAGAATATGAAGGTATATATAAGGTATATGAAGAAATATCAAATGTATTTAATGACAATATGCTTAAAAATAATTTTGGCGAATACTATTTTTTAGCACAAAATGCAAAAAGGAAATCATTAAGTGGATTATCTAAAATAGAATCCTACATAGCACTTATATTGTATGGCTATGGTGAAAGAATAATATATCCAATTATTACATCTGCAATAATAATTATAGTGTTTTCTTTCTTATATCTATTATTTGGAATTGATGTGGACGGAAATGTTATTAGTATTATGTTAAAAGAATATCCAAGTAATATAAATGAACTTTTAGAAGCTATTAATGAAGCTGTTAATTTAAGTGTTGGAATGTTTTCTGGAGTTGGGATAAATAAGAGCATGCCACTATTAAGCTCTTATTTTTTATCTGATATTGAAATGATAATTGGAATATTTATGATGGGAATAGGAGTTGGAAGTATAACACGGAAGATTATACGATAAAAATTAAATAAAAAAACAAAAAATGTGTTATAATGAAAAGGCCGTGAAATTTTATTTTGATTCAAGGGGGATATTATTAATGAATAATGGAAAACAAGAAATAATTCAAAGTTCACTAGGATCTGTTTTTACAGTTTTTGCTGAATCAAGTTTGGAAATAACAAAAGATGAAAGCAAAAGAATGGTTGCAGTTTCTGGTAAGGTTAATAAACCGGGTATTTATGAAATTAATGAAGGTGCTAGTTTAAAGGAAATTGTTGAACTTGCTGGAGGTATTATAAATAATAGACCTTTTAAAGCAGCACAACTAGGGTTGCCTTTTGGAGCATTTGTAATTAGAGATCATTATGATAGTGCTTTGGATATGAATTTGTTTGCTGAAGGAACATACAAAAACATAATTATTTTATCTGATGAAGATTGTATAATTCAATTCTCAAAATTCTATGTAGAATATTTACTTGGGAAAATTGAATCAGGTGAATATAGTGAATATACTAAAATAAGAGATGATATTAAAAGAATTGGTAGATTTCTTGATAGAATAAGTAAAGGCAAATCAAATATGAGAGATGTTTATCTTTTAAGATATTTAGGAGCAAATATTAAAGAAGCTACAGGTCAGAAACGTAACATAATTTTAGAAGTTATAGACAATTTTTATGATGAAATAGAGCAACACATAGAAGAAAACAAGTGTGCTACAGGACAATGTCCACAACTTTCTACTATAATGATAACTGATAAATGCATAGGATGTGGTGCATGTAAGAGAGTATGTCCTGTTGACTGTATTGAAGGTAGTTTAAAGGTTAGACATAAAATAGATAATTCCAAATGTACACACTGTGGTCAATGTATAATGGCATGTCCAGTTTCAGCTATTACAGAAGGAGATAATACATTCTTATTTTTAAGAGATTTAGGTACTCCAAATAAAATAGTTATAACTCAAATGGCTCCAGCTGTTAGGGTTGCAATTGGTGAGGCATTTGGATTTGAACCAGGTGTAAATGTTGAAAAGAAGGTAGTTGCAGCTTTAAGAAAAATTGGTGTTGACTTTGTATTTGATACTACATGGGCTGCTGATTTAACAATAATGGAGGAAGCTGCAGAATTACAAGAAAGACTTGAAAGATATTTTAAAGGTGATGATAGCGTTAAATTACCACTACTTACTTCATGTTGTCCGGCATGGGTTAAATTTATAGAACAAAATTACCCTGATATGTTAGATGTGCCATCAAGTACAAAATCACCAATGCAAATTTTTGCAACAATTGCAAAGGATATATGGGCAAAGGAAAAAGGCTACAAGAGAAGTCAAGTTACATCAGTTGCAATTATGCCATGTGTAGCTAAAAAATATGAAGCAGCAAGAGAAGAATTCTCAAGAGGTGAAAATTACGATACAGATTATGTTATTACCACTAGAGAATTAATAAAAATCTTAAAGGAATCAAATATAGATTTAAATACATTGGAAGATGAAGAATTTGATAGTCCACTTGCAGAATATACAGGTGCAGGTATTATCTTTGGTAGAACTGGAGGAGTTATTGAAGCTACAACAAGAACTGCCATAGAAAAAATGACAGGTCAAAGAATAGAGAATATTGAATTTGAATCATTAAGAGGATTTGAAGGATTTAGATCTTGTGAATTAAATGTAGGTGGTATGGAACTTAAAATAGGTGTTGCTCATGGTTTAAAAGAAGCTAAAATAATGCTTGATAAAATTAGATCAGGAGAAGAATTCTATCATGCTATTGAAATAATGGCATGTACAGGAGGATGTATTGGCGGAGGCGGTCAGCCAAAGGTTAAGAAAAAAC
>CAMNZV010000223.1 GCA_946575275.1 uncultured Clostridium sp.
AATATGTAAATTGGAATAAAAGTTATTAAAGTACTGGTATGAAAGTATTTTGATAACTTTTTGTTTACTGTATAATTATATTTTTACACACATAAAAATGATTAATTAACAATTTGATTTAAATCCCAAATACCTGTCAATACTTAATATTATAAGCAAAGTAAATTTAGGAGTTATCATAAATGAATCACGGAAAAAGTCTTAAAATATTTCTAATGGATGGCGTAGTAATATTTTCACCCCAGGGGTGATAGTGAGAGGAAGTCGAACTTGGCTATTAATGTCAAGATTATTTTGGAATTATACATTTATTAGTTAAATCTAAATCGAGAAATAAGTTGTTAGAATTAATCCTTGAAAAAGCTATAAAAATACGCTCACAAATACGTTTCAACAGATCTTGTGAGCGAAAAAACAAACATCCAAGGAAAAAGCACCATCATAATATTAAATCCTGTATATAATAGTGGAATTAAAAATATAATTTCAAATTCACTTTATCCAGTGGATTTATTTAGGGTACCATTTTTTAAGGCAAATTAAAATAGAAATCAAAAATAATTTGATTTCTAATTGTTTTTACGTAGCTTAAACTACTAAGTTGACGACATTGTACGTACGGTGGTGTGAGAGGACGCTAAATAAAATAATTATTTAGCTCCTACTCGATTTATTAGTAATATACTTCATAAAATCCTTTTTAAAATAGAAAGCATGATTCTTATTTGAAACATATTTATTATAGATATTAGAATAAATAGGGTGATAAGGTTTTGAATCCTTGCTACGAATTTGAATATACTTACCATTAGATGTATGAATAAAACCATCAGATTTGGTTTTAATATGTCCATTAAGTTGATTACAAATAGATTTGTAATCAGATTCTAATTGTATTTTCAACTCTTTAAATTTAACATCTTCTAAATTTACGTGAACAGGAGGTAGAAACATCCATTCTGGTGGTGGTCCATCTTTACTTATTGGGACATATAATAAATTATTTATTTTCTTATATAATTTACTTTCATAAAAATTTTTTCCAGTCAATAAGTCATCTATCATTGTTGAAATTTGAGTAATAAACATAGTTTCTAGTGGTTTTCCTGTAGAATCACATTTATTTGTTTTAAGCTCGCCGTCTTCGAAATCTAAAGTTGTGTTTGACAAATTTAAACCTAAAGTAATCTCTAAGAGTTGTCCGCTTTTACCTTTATTTTTTATAATATCAATCATTTGTTCCTTTTTTAATACTTGTCCAAATTTTTTATAAGCTAAATCATCTATTAGTATTTTAGCATTAATTAAATTCATAGTATCCCTCCTAATAGTAAATTTTTTTATAAATATACAATTAATTATACATGGAATAAAAGTGATTGTATATAAAAGCTAAATATTGACTAAGATTATTAGGTAGAGGTGAAAAAATGAGTGATGTATTTAATTTACAAACAAATACCTTATGGAGCTTTAAACAAAGAGGTGATTGGGGAACCCATAAGGGTGATTATCCTGGAAATTGGAGTCCATTTGTTCCTAAAAATATTCTTCTTAGATATTCAAAAGAAAATGATTTAATATTAGATCAGTTTTTAGGAGGTGGAACTACACTTGTTGAAGGAAAATTATTAAATAGAAGAGGTATTGGGTGTGATGTTAATCCTATAGCATTAGATATAGCAAAAAGAAGAATTGCAGGAGTGAATGGCAAAGCTTCAATTCAATTAATACAAGGTAGTGCTAAGAATCTTAACTTTATAAAAGATGAATCAATAGATTTAATATGTACACATCCTCCTTATTCAAATATTATAAGATATAGTAAACAAATTAATGAAGATATATCATTGCTAAGTATTAATGATTTTTATAAATCCATGGAAATAGTTTCAAGGGAATCCTTTAGAGTATTAAAAAAGGGAAAGTATATAGCAATAATGATGGGAGATATAAGGAAAAATAGTTGCGTAATTCCATTAGGTTTTAATGTAATGAAGATATTTTCAAATCAAGGATTTACATTAAAGGAGATAATAATAAAGGAGCAACATAATTGCAGTTCAACAAAATATTGGGAGGAAATAAGTCTAAAAAGAAATTTTTATCTTTTAGCCCATGAATATATATTTATATTCTTTAAATAATAGTTAATAGTAACTAGATTTATTTCTAAATATCTTTATAATATAGATTGTAAAGGTGGCGATTGTATGGAATTTATAAAGGCGAATAATTACAAATTATTGTTAGGCGATTGTACTAAAGAATTAAAAAAGATTGAAAGTAAATCAGTAGATATGATATTTGCAGATCCACCTTATAAGCTTAGTAATGATGGTATAACTTGTAAGTCTGGAAAAATGGTAAGTGTAAATAAAGGAAGTTGGGATAAATCTTTAGGAGTTGAACTTGATTATAAATTTAATATAAAATGGATAAAGGCTTGTGATAGGGTATTAAAGGATGATGGGACTATGTGGATATCAGGAACTTATCATATTATCCACTCAATAGCTTTTGCATTGCAAAAATTGAACTATTATATAATAAATGAAATTACTTGGGTGAAGCCTAATGCAGCGCCCAATATGGGATGCAGATGTTTTACAGCAAGTCAAGAAACAGTACTTTGGTTAAAGAAAACTAAAAAAGCAAAGCATATTTTTAATTATCAATTTATGAAAGAATTAAATGGAGGAAAGCAAATGAGAAGTGTATGGGAAATACCAACAACTCCAAAAAGAGAAAAGAATAATGGTTATCATCCTACACAAAAGCCAAAAGAATTATTATATAGATGTATATTGTCAAGTACTAATGAAGGTAATATTATTTTAGATCCTTTTTGTGGTTCTGGTACAACTGGTGTTGTGGCTATAGAAAATAAAAGGGATTTTATAGGAATAGAGATGGATAAAGAATTTTTAGAACTTACATACAAAAGAATAGAACTACTAAACAGGTAGTGAAGTGGATTTAGGGGTGATAATAATGGATTCGAATTTAAAACCATTTTTAAAGTGGGCAGGTGGCAAGTCACAGCTATTAGGTGAAATAATACAGGAGCTTCCTTTAGAAATTGCAAATATAAAAAAGTATGTTGAACCTTTTATAGGGGCTGGTTCTGTGTTTTTATATTTTTTAGATAATAATTATTTTGAAGAATATATTATTAATGATATAAATCCTAAATTAATAAACTTATATACAGTCATTCGAGATAATCCTATTGAGTTAATTGAAAAAATACAAAAAATAAAAACTAAATATATTAATGCAGGAGATGAAGATAGAGAAAAACTATTTTATAAAATAAGGAAGGAGTTTAATGACTCTAAATGCAAAAGCTTAAATCTAGCTACATATTTTATATTTTTAAACAAAACATGTTTTAATGGATTATATAGAGAAAATTCTAAGGGAGATTTTAATGTTCCTTTTGGAAAGTATAGAAATCCAAGTTTTTTTGATGAAGCTCAAATAATTGGAATATCAGCACTATTAAATCAAAAAAATGAAAATGGTGAATTTAAAGTTAAAATTTTAAACAAAACCTTTAATGAGCTAGGAGAATATATAGATGGCAGTACATTTGTATATTGTGATCCGCCATATAGACCAGTAACAGCAGGTGGTTTTACATCATATAATAAAAGTAATTTTAATGATGAAGCACAAATTTTATTAAAAGACTTCTATAAAGACATTGATGCTAAAGGTGCAAAAATAATGTTAAGTAATTCAGATCCTAAAAATTTAGATGAAAAAGATAATTTTTTTGATGATTTATATTCTGATTTTAACATTAAAAGAGTTTATGCAAAAAGAAATATTAATTCCATAGGTAGTAGAAGAGGTAAGATTACAGAACTATTAATAAGAAATTATAAAGTTTAAAGGAAAATTGGATA
>CAMNZV010000224.1 GCA_946575275.1 uncultured Clostridium sp.
AACCTTTGGTTATTTAATGCTGCTTCCCCTAATTGAACAGGATCTGATATTAATATATATTTTGCATCAAGTACCCCTATTGGAAATCCATGTACCAAATCCACTGAAAAACCATTACATATCTTATCACTTAATTTTTCATCAGGTAATAAAAAATTTCTAAATGTATCTACATTGTATTCTTGTGTACTTGAAATAAATTGTATTTTATTATCTTCATTACAATTTTCATTTATAAAATCAACTATTTCAGAAATTTCATCCATATCCTCTCGTACAATTGGCTTTATACTTACATTTGTAAAAACTATATCTTTGTTATTTTCAATAGTAAGACTACTTATAAAATTAGTTACAAAAAACGAACATATTAAACTAAAGATTGCAGCCTTTATTATACTACTCCTAATAGTGTAAAAACACATTAAGCTAATTATTATTAAAAAAATATATGTTGGCATCAAAATTAAAGATTGATGATTATTCATATTTTGAACCCGTGTAAATAGTGCCATACTAATTATCCCTGTAAAAGTAATTACAATAGTTAACTTTCTTAAATCTTCTTTATATATACCATAAATAAGTCCAACTAATATGAATATTAATGTAACAATTCCAAGCTTTCCGAATTGATTGACAATTTCAAAACTAAAGCCTCCTTTATCATAAGCCTCATAAGCTGTAGAATATGAATTCCCTAATATTTTATATATCATTGGTCCAAGTGCAATTCCACCAATTATTAAAGAAATTGCTCCAAACTTAATAATATTTATGGTCTTAATTTTTAGTAATTTCTTATCTTTAATATTAGAACAAATTATGTAAATAATGTAAGAGAAGTAAAAGGAAACAATCCAAAAAGCATACCATCTTCTTGAAATTAATAAACATATAGTAGTTATAAATAAATATACTAGCCTTCTACAATCTATGGTTTTAAAATCATAATCATAGGTTAATAGTAATATGCACATAATGAAAAATAGCCCAAATATATCAGGCTGACCCATTATAGCAGTAAAATGTAGAAATGGTAATGTTGCTATAATAAAGGTTCCAATCCATAATAATAATTTATTTTCTTTTACTATTTTATTAATTAAGGCAATTAGCACTATTATTAAAGGATAAATTATAAATATAATATTTGCTATTACATACATATTGCTTGATTTATCTGTGAAATGGAAAAATAGTGAAGTGAATAATACTATAAAATTACTGTAGTCAGACATCCATATTGAATGCATTAACTCTTTAACCCCTCTATAGAAGCTATCTGTGAAAAGTTCATCACTAGCAAGAGCTCTACCATAATATGAACCAAAATCCCATGTTAGTATTCTATTACTATTTAACAATATTAAAATATATATAACTGTAATAATTATACATGCTATAATGATTTGTGGTAATAAGTTTCTTATATTTTCACATTTACATATTTTAAACACATTAATAATAATATTTAATATAAATAAAATACACAATGCCCCTAAAATTAAAAAAGAAAATTCTGATATTCCTTTAAATTTTAATGAAATAATTAAAGCAAGTGCAATAAGTGGCACTGACAAAACTAATATTCTCTCAACTTTTGTAAGTTTCTTAAACCTTTCCATCTTATCCTCCTATATCCTTTATTATATTATATAACAATTTTACATTAATAAAGACCCTATTAATTAATTTAATAAGGTCTTTTTTAAATTTATAATTCTAACAAGCATGTTCATCTCCAAATAATACAAAGAAAGTTTTCATAATTAATTTAATATCTAATCCTGTAGACCTTTCCTTAACATACTTTATATCTAGTTTCATCCAATCTTCAAATTCTATATCGTTTCTTCCTGACACTTGCCATATACATGTAAGTCCTGGTTTAACATCTAATCTTTCAAGCATCCAAGGCTTAAAACTTGCAACTTCTTTTGGAAGTGATGGTCTTGGTCCTACTAAGCTCATGTCACCCTTTATAACATTAATTAATTGAGGCAACTCATCTATGCTTGTCTTTCTAATAAGCTTACCAATCCTTGTTACTCTAGGATCAACTTTCATTTTAAACATTGGACCTTTCATATCATTTTTATCTTCTAAACTTTTCTTTAAGTCTTCAGCATCACATACCATAGATCTAAACTTGTACATTTTAAAATGTTTCCCCTTATAACCAACTCTATCTTGAGCAAAGAAAACAGAACCCTTTGAATCAATTTTAATTAAAATGGTAACAATAAGTAATATAGGACTTAAACAAACTAATCCTAGTATAGAACAAACAATATCAATTATTCTTTTAATAACGGCATAAGTATAGGCTTTCATATTAATTACCGGTGATTTTCCCCTATCAAATGACTTGTAAGCCTTTTCAAACCTATCAAAACTTAAATTATCCATTAATTATTCCCCCTTATTTTTTATAAATCCCCTTTTTCTTTATGAATTCATTATACCATAATTGTAACAGAATGTTAATAATATTTTAATATTTATTTTTGTTTTTTATGATTTATTTGAAATTTCATATTAAAAGACATAAAAATTATTGAGAGAATCTTAAAATAATTAATTATTCGTTAAATTAATTAAATATTTTATTCTTTAAAACTTTAAGTTTTGATTTAATTGCCTCTTTAATTCTTTCTTTGTTTAAGGATTTTCCTGAAGCCTTTTCAAAACCATATTTTAAATAATCCTTATTAAATTTTTTGTGATTATTGTGCATTATAGAAGGTTTTCTTAATTGAGCATTTCCATTTACGGCTTCAGATACTTCCCTTTTTTCAATAAAAAATTTATTCTCTAACTTTAATAAAAATTTTTCTCCCTTTATATTATTTGTTAATGCTACAGAAATTCTTGCCTTATCCTTATTATTAAATGGCTTATCTTTTCCAATACCCCAAAAATCACCTATAGTAATATCTGAAACTCTTTTAGGATTTGCATAATCACAACTATAACAACTTTCCCTATAAAAAAGACCTTTTAAAAAACCTCTAAAATATAAATCCCATTCTCTAGATTTGCTATATATACATTTTTCCTTTGAATATAAAGAAAATCTAAAGTCATTTCTACCCCTAAAAGTTAAATCTGTTACATCTTCTTTTAATCCTTTTTTTATTTTATTTATATGTTCCTCCAAATACTTCATAGGTGGAACTCCATGACAAACAAGATCAACTGTAATAAGATTATTATATTCCTTTCCTAAAAAACTATTTAAACCTGCAACTTGGCAGGGTGTTCCTATAAATATAACTTCTTTTCCACTTATTAATTCCTCTTTTACCTGTTTAAAGGTTGTCCCTATATAGCTTTGAACATATTTTGAACCCTTTAATCTTTCAATACCATTATGATCCTTAATACCTTTGTGAACAACCTTTAAGTCATTATCCACAACAGAACCAAATACAACTCCACCATTTTCTAATATGTGTCTTGATAAAACTGTTGCAACTCCGCCTGAAGATGAATATTTTCTATCTTCTTTATCCAAATTATAAAGTGCATATGCATTAATAGAATCCTTACCTGTATATTTATTATTACTTGGACATATTTTTCTGCATAAATTACAATTAATACATACCTCTTCATTTATAACTGGCACTATATGACCGTATTCATCTGCTTCCATACTAATGCAATCCTTTGGACATATATTAAAACATGCAGAACATCCTGTACATTTTTCACTTTTACATATAGTATTTTTCATATTATCTCCTCTTTTATAAATTTTCTATTAGATATTCCTTTGCTTTAGTTATCTGTTTAGTTAAAAATTCATTTACTGGTTTAAAATCAATTTCATTAGTTATAATTGCTTCTAAATCATTCATATCTGTAACTTCTCTGTTTGATAAGTTAAACCTATTTAATAA
>CAMNZV010000225.1 GCA_946575275.1 uncultured Clostridium sp.
CTTTGTTTCCTATAATAGGGAAAGAAAAAAATGGAGAGATAAAGGTTGACAATAAAAAATATAACCTAAAAGAACATGGTTTCATAAGTTATTATAATCATGAACTATTAAAAATAGATGAAAACAAAATTAAACTTAAGTTTAATTACAATGAAGATACTTTAAATCATTTTCCATATAAATTTTCTGTTGTAACTTACTATGAATTGTATAAAAATGAACTAAAAATAGCCTTTAGTATACAAAATATTGATAATAAAGATATATATTTTTCATTAGGATCACATCCATATTTTAATTGTCCTTTTAGTAAAGAAGATAGTTTTAATAATTATTATCTGGAATTTGATACAATAGAAAATACTAATATTTTTAAAATTAATAAGGATGATTTACTTACAGGAGAGGAAGCTTTGTATTTAAATAATACAAATAAGCTAAAATTAACAGAGGACACTTTTAAAAATGGAACCTTAATATTTAAAAACCTAAAATCAAAATCTGTAACCCTAAAATCAGACAAAAACCATGAAGAAATTAAGATAAATATTGGAAATTTTAAATACTTATCCCTTTGGGCACTTGAAAATAAATCTCCATTTATATGTATTGAACCATGGTTTGGTCATGCAGATTATAAGGATTTTAATGGAGAATTCAAAGATAAGGAAGGAACCATTAAATTAGAAAAGAATGAAGAATATACACTTCATTACAGTATAATGTTAAAATAATAAATTTTTAGCACAATTAATAACAATATATTAAAAAAGTACCTTTGAATTCTATAAATGAATAAAAAGGTATTTTTTTATTGAAAACTATTTTCAATTATAATGATAAATGTTATCATTTAAGTATAATTAAAATATATTTAGGAATAATATTTAGGAGGAGTTAAAATGAAAATAGTATATTGGTCAGGAACAGGAAATACAGAAAAAATGGCAGAATTAATTGCAGAAGGTATTAAAAGTGAAGGGAAGGATGCAGAAGTTATAAATGTAGCTTCAGCAAATATTGATATGTTTAATGAGGAGGATATAGTGATATTAGGATGCTCAGCTATGGGAGATGAAGTTCTTGAAGAATCTGAATTTGAACCTTTTATAGAAGAACTTTCAAGTAAAATAAATGGAAAGAAAGCAGCACTATTTGGTTCTTATGGTTGGGGAAGTGGTGAATGGATGGAGAGCTTTGAAGAAAAAATGACTTCATATGGATGCAAAACTGTTATTGATAGTTTAATTGTACAAAATGAACCAGAGGGAAGCAGTGTAGACCAATGTATTGCATTTGGGAAAGCCATTGCTAAAATGTAAACATGGAAAATCATGAATATGCAAGTTTTTATAATAAACTAAAAAAATTAGAAGGAAAAGAACTAATTGAAAATTATTTAGTTTATAATATATCTACTGTATTATCAAAAGTTAAACCCTCAATAACATTAACCATCCATAAAAAAGACAATACTTTATTAGAAAATTGGAATCAATATGGTAAGAGTTTTATAAAAGAAGTAGGTCTTGAATATATTGAACTTAGAAATTGTGCAAGGGTTCTTGTATTATTAATTTATAACAATGAAGTTATTAAAAATTGTATTAAGGTTACAGAAAATAAAGAATTTTTAACTTCAATAGGTTATCCTAAAAGTAATGATCCATATCTGAATTTATTTATATTAAAAAAGAGATATTCAATTTTTAATTGTCCCCATGAAATTGGAATATTCCTTGGTATACCAATAAGTGATGTTAAGGATTTTATTCATTGTGGAGAAAAGAAATGTATAATGTGCAAATATTGGAAGGTATATAATAATCACCAAGAAGCAGAAAAGATATTTCATATATATGACAGGGTTAGAGATCATACAGTTAAGAATTTGTTAATGGGTAATAACACTATAGATGTAGCTACTAACTTAAAAAAACTTGTTTTGACTTGTTAAATTTGTATAAATAATAGATAAAAGCCATATAAAATAATAGTTAAAGTAGTATAATTATCTTATGGAAGGTGATTATCATGAATAAAAAAAGAGTATTAGTCCCAATTGATGGTACAGAAAGAAGTATGCATTCTTTGCATTACATTAAAGAATTATTTCCGAAAGAGACAACAGAAATAATATTAATGCATGTAAGGGAAATTGTTTTTTTTGATGGTATGGCAGTTTCAGAAGAAATTAAATTAGCTCAAGAATCAAGTGAAGAGGTTTTAAATATTGGTGCTTCACAAATTCAAGAATATGATACGAAAAAATATTTTCCATTTGGCTATGCATCAGAGGAAATATTAAAAAAGGCCTCAGAAGAAAAGGTTGATTTTATTGTAATGACAAAATCAACAAAAAAAGGATTAACTAGAATGATAGGTTCTGTTACAACTAATGTTGTTAAAAAAGCACATGCAGTTGTAATGATTGTACCAGAATAATATTATATTTATATATTAAAAATAGCTATTCAGATAAATGAATAGCTATTTTTAATATTTTAAGCGTCCATAAGTTCCATTTTTAACTCTTCCATTAATTTTGGAACAGTTGTAATCTCATTTATTTTATATGCATTTGCACCACAAAATAATAATCCGTCATTAAGATTTCCATTATAAGTGTTTATTAATGCTTTGCTAATGCAATAAGGTGTGTCTTTAGGATTGCAAGGAGATAAACAGTTATAGCAATGTGTTATTTTTTCCTTTTCCTTTTTTCTCTTTTCAATAAACTCATTTGAAATTGCTCTACCAGGCATTCCTACAGGACTACTTACAATTGTTATGTCCTCTTTAGAACAGTTTACATATGCTTCCTTAAAATCTCTAGAAGCATCACATTCTTCTGTAGCAACAAATCTTGTAGCCATTTGTACTCCATTTGCGCCAAGCTTTAAATATTTTGCAATATCATATCCTGTAAAGACACCACCAGCAACAATAACAGGAATTTCCTTAGAATATAATTCTTCATATTTTTTTACTTCTTCAATTATTGATTGAATTGTAATATCGAAATTTTCAATTTCAGATTGAAGATCCTCCTTTTTGAAACCTAGGTGACCTCCAGCTAAGGGACCTTCAATAATAACCATATCAGCAGTAGTGTTATGATGTTTATCCCATAATTTTAAAATTACCTTTGTTGCCTTAAGTGAAGAAACAATAGGTGCAATTTTAACATTTGAACCTTTTACTATTTCAGGTAGGTTAGTTGGAAGTCCAGCACCTGAGATTATTATGTCTATTCCAGATTCAATTGCTGTTTTTATAGTTTCAACGTATCCTGTGGTAGCTACCATAACATTTAGTCCAAGAATACCATTTTTACATTTATCTTTTGCGAGTTTAATTTCTTTTTTTAAAGCACGTAAATTACATTCAAGTGAGTTCTTTAAAAAGTCAGGTTCTCTAAAGCCTATTTGAGCTGATGAAATAACACCAATACCACCTGCATTAGTAACAGCAGATGAAAGGTTAGATAAAGACACACCAACACCCATGCCACCTTGTATTATTGGAAGTGAAGCTGTTAATTGACCTATTTTTAATGGTTTAAAATTCATAATAATACTCCTTAAAAAATAATTTGATTTGAAAATATTTTGTTTATCAAAATATAATTATAGAACATTAGATTAACATTTACAATAAAAATGAAAATAAAAAATAAGAATTTAATGTTGACATTTACATTAATAACATGATAGAATAATTCTTGTCTTAGGGGTGTAGTTCATCGGTAGAATAAGAGTCTCCAAAACTCCAGAGGAGGGTTCGATTCCTTCCACCCCTGCCATATTAAATAATGAGAGAAAGCACCTCTTTAATTTTATATTAAGGAGGTGTTTTTATGTCATGTAAAAAAATGGAATTAGAATTTGAAGATGGATTAACA
>CAMNZV010000226.1 GCA_946575275.1 uncultured Clostridium sp.
TTCTTCTCTTATTTCGTCTACGCCCATTTTTGATTCCCCTCCCATATTATCTTGTATTAAAAACAAATATTCTAAAAAGTATGTTGATATACCTCTCTTTTATTATACTTAAATATTTTAAACTTTTCAAAAATATTTTATCAATATAAAAAAGAAAAACATTATTTACAAAATACTAATAATGTTTTTCTTATTCTTTATTATTTATCTATTTTTCCAAGTAATGCTGCAAATGGATTATCACTCATTGCTTCAATCTCAGCTTCCTTTTGCATTTTTTTCATAATTTTTTGAGTTTCTCTTTTATCAATTTTCCCATTGTTATTAAATTTTTTTTCAAAAATAGAAGCCTTTTGTTTGAAGTTACAATTTGATCCTGTACAGACATAAATCTTGCCTTCACCTTGTCCTCTTACCTCTAATTTCTTTTTACATTCAGGACATCTTGCATTAGTAAGTCTTGCTAAGTTTTCTCTGTATCCACATTCTCTATCCTGACATACTAACATTCTACCATTTTTACTTTTAACCTCAAGTAAATACTTCCCACAATCAGGGCATTTTTTACCACTTTGATTATCATGATGAAATTTGGCATTTCCACCCTTTACATCTTGAACTAAATCTGTGGCATATTTTCTCATACCATCTATAAACTTGAGATTATTTACCTTTCCTTTTGCAATATTGTCAAGTTCCTTTTCCCATTTAGCTGTTAATAAAGGAGATTTTAATTCTAATGGTACTAGTTCCATTAACTGTATACCCTTAGATGTTGGATATATATCCTTTCCTTTTTTCTCAATAACAAAGGAGTTAAATAATTTTTCGATAATATCTGCTCTAGTTGCAACTGTACCAAGTCCACCAGTTTCATTTAATGTTTTTGCAGCTTCCTTTTCAATATTTATAAACTTTTGAGGGTTTTCCATAGCTGATAAAAGTGTAGCTTCAGTAAATCTTGAAGGAGGAACTGTTTGCTTTTTAACCTTTTCAACTAAGCTTAGTTTAAGCTTGTCACCCTTATTTATTGATGGTAATTCTTGAGTTTCCTCATCTTCATCTAAGGATAATTTGTCATAAAGCTTTTTAAATCCCTTATCCTTAGTTATATTACCCTTTGCAATAAAGGTTTCACCATTTACACTTACCTTTATAGTAGTTTGCTCATATATATAAGGTGGCATCATTACACTTAAAAATCTTTTAACTACCAAATCATAAATATGTTTTTCATCAGTATTTAAATTTGCAAGATTACCCTTTTCTTCTGTAGGGATTATAGCATGGTGATCGGATACCTTAGTATTGTCAACAAAACTTTTATTTCCCTTAACACCAGCTCTTAAAAGATTATCTGCAAATGGTCTATATTCACCAAAGGCTATAGCCTTTAGTCTATCAGGTATTGTAGATACAATATCTGTTGTAATATATCTAGAATCCGTTCTTGGATATGTTAATAACTTATGATTTTCATAAAGTCTTTGCATTATATTCAAGGTTTCTTTTGCAGAATATCCCCATATTTTGTTTGCATCTCTTTGAAGCTCAGTTAAGTCATACAATGGCTTAGAGTGCACCTTTTTATCTGATTTATTAACATCTATAACATTACCCTCATTGCCCTTAACTTTAGAGATAATGGCATCTGCAAATGTTTCATCATAAATTGAACTATTATTTTTATCATTTACCCAATTTAATGAAAAGCCATTAGCTTTCGCCTTTATATTGAAATAATCAACTGGTTTGAAGCTTTTTATTTGGTCTTCTCTAGTTACTATCATTGCAAGTGTTGGTGATTGAACCCTTCCAGCACTTAGCTGCGCATTGTATTTGCAAGTTAAGGCTCTAGTAACATTAAGTCCAATTAGCCAATCTGCTTCAGCTCTTGCAACCGCTGCTTTATAAAGATTGTCATATTCTCTAGCATTCTTTAAACTATTAAAACCATCTAAAATAGCTTTGTTAGTTTGTGATGAAATCCATAGTCTTTTAAGAGGTTTATTAACACCAGCTTTCTCAATTATCCATCTTGCAACTAATTCACCTTCACGACCTGCATCTGTAGCAATTATAATTTCTGAAATATCCTTTCTTAATAATTGAGCCTTTACTGCACTATATTGCTTTCCTGTTTTCTTTAAAACTGTAAGCTTCATGTGATTTGGTAGCATAGGTAATGTTTCCATAGTCCAAGCTTTATACTTATCATCATAGCCCTCAGGGTCCATAAGTCCAACTAAATGACCTAATGCCCATGTTACTACATATTTATCTCCCTCTATGTAACTTCCTTTATTGTTATTACATTTTAAAACCTTTGCTAAATCCCTACCTACTGAAGGTTTTTCAGCTAATACTAATATTTTACTCATTATATATCCTTTCTTTCTTGTTAATAAGGTTATTATAGCTTATTATGAGCTATTCCTCAAATAATACTATTATTAATATAAGAAAGGCACAGATACAATCAACTGAATCTGTGCCTTTCTTATATATTTTGTATTTGTATATTCTCTAGTGGCATTTTCCTTTAGATGAACAACTTGAACATCCAGAACCACAAGAACTCTTTCCTTTTTTAGCTTGTTTAATTGAATTAACTATAACTGCAACTACAATAATAATTGCAACAGCTCCAATTATATAATTAATCATAAAATCACTTCCTTAAAATATTAATGAGGTTAGGTGATATACAATAAATGCAACTATCCATGCACATACCATTTGATATGCAATAGTAATACCTGTCCATTTCCATGAACCCATTTCTTTTTTTAATGCTCCAACTGCTGCAAAGCATGGCATGCATAAAAGGTTAAATGTCATATATGCAAAGGCTGAAGCCTGTGTAAATAATACTGATAATCCTGGAAGAGCTTGTGAACCTTCACTTACACCTTCAATTATAGCATCTGATGCTCCAAATAATACACCAAAAGTTGATACTATGTTTTCTTTTGCAATCCATCCTGTAACTACACCAACTGATGCTTGCCAGTTACCAAATCCAAGTGGTGCAAATATCCATTGGATACCTCTACCAATTGATGCTAATATACTTTCATCCATTTCGCTAGGTCCACTAAAGTTATAACTAGATAAGAACCAAATTATTATAGTAGATGCTAAAATAATTGTACCTGCCTTAATTGCAAATCCCTTAACCTTTTCAAAAGCATGTATAAATACACTTCTTAAAGTTGGAATTCTGTATTGAGGTAATTCCATAATAAAGTTTGAAGCTTTGCCCTTAAATAAGAATTTATTTAATAATAAAGCTGAAATTACTGCAACTACTAAACCTAACATATAAATTGAATATACTATTATTGTTTGATTAGAATCTTCAAATAATGTGGCTGCAAACATTAAGTATATTGGAAGTTTAGCACCACAAGACATAAATGGGGTTATCATCATTGTAAGCTTTCTATCTTTTTCACTTTCAAGGGTTCTTGATGCCATTAATGCTGGAACTGAACATCCAAATCCCATTAATAATGGAATAAATGACTTACCTGATAAACCAAATTTTCTGAATAACTTGTCCATAACAAATGCTATTCTTGACATATAACCACTATCTTCCAATATAGACATAAGTAAGAATAATATTAAAATTTGTGGTAAGAATGAAACAACTCCACCTACACCAGCCAAAATACCATCTACAACTAAAGATACTGCCCATTCTGCTGCTCCAAGGTTTTCAAGTCCTGTTAAAATCCATTCAGTTAATGGTCCATCCCAAAAATCAGTTACTATACTTTGAAGCTTAACTCCTATTCCAAGAGGACCTTCATTAAAGGTTAAAGCAAATAACCCATACATAACTACTAAGAATATTGGAATAGCTAAAAATCTATT
>CAMNZV010000227.1 GCA_946575275.1 uncultured Clostridium sp.
TGAAGTTCATAGATTTGCTATTACCTACCATAGAGTTCTAAGGGATAAAAGAACATTACATTCTGTTTTAGATGATATTAATGGGATAGGGCAAAAAAGAAGAATGGCATTATTATCCCACTTTGGTGGAGTTGAAAGAATTAAAGGTGCTACAATGCAGGAATTATGTGAAGTTAATGGTATGGACAAAAAGAGTGCTGAAAGTGTATTTAAATATTTTACAGGTAACAAAACCTAAAAAATTGCATAAAATAGCAATAGTTCTTGTTTAATAAATAAATATAAACTATACTATTTAGATGAAATGAAATTTATACTAATAAGGTAAGGTTGGGATTTTAAGATGAATCAATATTCAAGATATAAGGATTTATTTATAGATATATATTCAAAAGATGAAATAATGTTAGACTCATTAATGAAAGAGCATATTTATTTTAAGGTTGGGGGACCTGTAGATATTTTGTTAAACCCTAGCAATAAACATCAATTAGTTAAAACAATTAAAATATGTAACGATAATAATATTCCTTATATGGTTATAGGAAATGGCTCTAATCTTTTAGTTAAAGATGGAGGTATTAGGGGAATAGTTATAAAACTATGTAAATTAAATACAATACAAGTAGATGGAAATAAAATTAAAGCTGAGGCAGGATCATTACTTAAGGATGTATCCAATATTGCGTTAAAGGAATCATTAACAGGCTTTGAATTTGCATGTGGAATTCCAGGTTCTGTAGGTGGAGCTGTATTTATGAATGCAGGAGCTTATGATGGTGAAATGAAAAATGTAATATCAGAAGTTCAGGTTATAGATAAGATAGGCAACCTTAGGGTTTTAATGGGTGATGAAATAAAGCTTGGATATAGAACCTCAAACATTAAGGATGAAGGATATATAGTAGTTAGTGCCACATTTGAATTAACAACTGGTGATAAAGAAAAAATAGAAACTAGGATAAATGAATTAACAGAAAAAAGAGAATCTAAACAACCACTAGAATATCCATCAGCTGGAAGTACCTTTAAAAGACCAGAGGGATATTTTGCAGGAAAACTAATTCAAGATAGCGGTTTAAAAGGATACCAAATAGGTGGGGCAGCAGTATCAGAAAAGCATTCAGGGTTTATAATAAATAAGGATAATGCTTCTGCTAAGGATATATTAGATTTAATAGACTATGTTAAAAAAGAGGTTAAAAATAAATATAACGTAGAACTTACACCAGAAGTTAGAATCATAGGAGAAGACTAAAATTAATTTAATTAAAAAGGCGCAAAATAATATTTTGTGCCTTTTTATGATTTCTTTTACAACAAGTAAATAATATAATATAATGAAGTTAATTATAAAATTAAAATAGGAGGTAGTAAATGAGGTTTATAATAGTTACTGGACTGTCAGGTGCAGGTAAAACAGAAACAACGAGAACATTAGAAGACATGGGATATTTTTGTGTTGATAATTTGCCACCAAAGTTAATTCCAAAGTTTGCAGAGGCATGTAATAATGGGAAAATTGAAAAAGTGGCTTTAGTTATAGATATAAGAGGTGGAATTTTCTTTGATGATTTATTTGAATCATTATTATTCCTAAAAAATAATGAATACAAATATGAAATATTATTTTTAGATTCAACAGATGAGGTTCTTGTAAAAAGATATAAAGAAGCAAGAAGAAGCCATCCCTTAGCACATGATGGCAGAGTTATAAATGGTATTACTGAAGAACGAAATAAACTAAGAGAAGTAAAAGATAGAGCAGATATAATAATAGATACAACAAAATACAAAATAAGAGATTTAAGAGAAAAATTAAATGAATATTATGGGGAAAATGTTGCACCAGAAAAACAACTATCAATAACTGTATTAAGTTTTGGGTTTAAATATGGAATACCCGTAGATTCAGATTTAGTATTTGATGTTAGATTTATACCAAACCCATTTTACATTCCAGAATTAAAACAATTTTCAGGCGCAGATGAGCCAGTTAAAAAATATGTTTTAGAACAAGAAGAAACAACTGGATTTTTAGAGAAGCTTCAGGATATGTTGAGTTTCTTAGTTCCACATTACATAAAGGAAGGAAAGAGACAATTAATTATTTCAATTGGTTGTACTGGAGGGAGACACCGTTCTGTTTCAATTGCTAGAGAGTTGCATGAAAGATTATTAAAAAACAACTTCAATTCAAGAATAGAGCATAGAGATATAGATGAGGATCTTCATAAGGGAGCTAGAAAACTATGAAAATAATGGATTGGCTAAAGCCAGGTATAAAGGTTAAAAGGTGGATAGCCTTTGGAGTTTTAGGAATACTATTAATAGCCTTTGGCTTTACTGAGCTTGTAAATAAAAGAGTGTATGATATATATTACAAAGTATTCTACGTATTTTTAAATGTAACAGGGATTTTTGTTATATATTTGGCAGTTACAGAGGTAATGAAATCTGTAATAGTATTAGCCAACACTGGATATGTTAAAGTATCATTAGATAGTAAAAAAATTGAAAGCTTAATAGGAGAAAAAAGATTATTAGTAAAGGGACCTAAAATTGTTGTAATTGGTGGAGGAACAGGACTTTCAACAATGCTAAGAGGGCTTAAGTATTATACATCTAATATTACTGCAATAGTAACAGTAGGAGACAATGGGGGCGGGTCTGGAGATCTTCGTGAAGATCTTGGGATGCTTCCACCTGGAGATATAAGAAACTGTCTGTTAGCACTAGCTGACACTGAACCTGTAATGGAGGAATTATTACAATATAGGTTTACAGATGGTAGGCTTAAAAATCAAAGTTTTGGAAACCTATTTCTTGCAGCAATGGCAGGAATATCAGGAAATTTTGAAGAAGGAATTCAAAAAATGAGTTCTGTACTTGCAGTAACTGGAAAGGTATTGCCAGTTACCTTAGATGATATGCAGCTAGTTGCTAAATTAGAAAATGGAAACATTGTATTTGGAGAATCAGAAATTCCAGAAGAGGCAAAAAATCAAAAATCAAAAATTAAAAAGCTTATGCTAAGTACAGAAAATGCACAGCCATTATCTGAAGCATTAACAGCTATTAGGGAAGCTGATGCAATTGTTATGGGGCCGGGAAGTTTATATACAAGTGTAATCCCTAACTTGTTAGTAAAAAAGATAAGCCCTGCTATAAGACGAAGTAGTGCTTTTAAAATATACATTTCAAATATTATGACTCAACCTGGTGAAACAGATAATTTTACAGTAGTTGACCATCTAAAGGAATTAAGAAAATATGGTGGGAAAGATATAGTAGATTGTGTAATTACAAATTCATCACGTATAACAGAGGAGCTTAGAGATAAATATCTAGAAAAGGAATCGGAATTAGTAGAAACAAATATAAAGGAAATAGAAGCGTTGGGAATTGATATTGTTCAAGAGGATTTAATATCTATTTCTAATGGATATATCAAGCATAATTCAGATAAGCTTGCAGAAGTATTAATTGATGTAATAATGGAAAAGAAATTATTATATGATAAGAAGAAAATTATAGAGTATATGTATTTATCACAAAAAATTAGACAAAGAGAGAAAGAAGAAAAGGAAGAAAAGAAACTTAAGAAGCATGAATAGAAGGAGAATAGTTTATGTCATTTTCATCAAAAGTTAAAGGTGAGATAAGTAGGTATATTAAATTAAGTGAAACGGAAGCTTTAGCAGAAATCTCAGCTATAATGAAGGTTGGAGGGACTATCGGGTTTAGTGGAAGTGGATTATCCTTTAAAATTACTACAGAAAATCCAGCTAGTGCAAGGGTTGTATTTACCCTTTTAAAGGAATATTGTAATATT
>CAMNZV010000228.1 GCA_946575275.1 uncultured Clostridium sp.
TTATAAAAAATATTTTTTTTACCATTGTGGTTTCTCCTTATTATTTTTTAGTTGGATATTCTTCATACTAAAAAATACTACTATAGACAAGTATTGCCTATAGTAGTATTTTATATACATATTTAATTCTCTACTTTTAATGTAATTTCATCATTTTCACTATCTACACAGATAGTGCTTCCTAAATCAGCCTCACCCTTTATTATTAGCCTTGCCAGTTTATTTTCTAAGGTATTTTGTATAAATCTTTTTAATGGTCTTGCACCATTAATTGGGACATAGCCTTCCCTTGCAAGTAAGGTTTTACAGTTATCTGTTACTTGAATTTTTATATCTCTATCCTTTAATCTACCTTCAACTTCTTCTAAGAAAATATCAATAATTTTCTTTATTCCATCCTCAGATAATGGATTAAACTTAATAATATCATCTACTCTATTTAAAAATTCAGGCTTAAACTTGTTTCTTAGGGCTGACATTACTAAATCACTAGTTTCCTTGCTATTTGGATTTTCAAGCAAATATTGTGATCCTATATTAGAAGTCATTATTATTATTGTATTTTTAAAATCTACTGTTTTGCCCTTGTTATCTGTTAATCTACCATCATCTAATATTTGAAGAAACATATTAAATACATCTTCATGGGCTTTCTCTATTTCATCAAATAAAATTACACTATATGGCTTTCTCCTAACAGCTTCAGTTAACTGACCTCCCATCTCATATCCAACATATCCTGGAGGTGCACCTACAAGCCTTGATACAGCATGTTTCTCCATATATTCTGACATATCAATTCTAATTATTGCATCTTCACTATCAAATAAAGTTTTTGCTAAAGTTTTTGCAAGTTCTGTTTTTCCAACCCCTGTTGGTCCAAGGAAAATAAATGAACCAATTGGCTTGTTTTCGTCCTTTAAGCCAGCCCTAGCCCTAAGTATTGCACTGCTTACAGCTTCTGTTGCAGAATCTTGACCTATTACCCTTTGTTGAAGTTCTCTATCTAGTCTTAATAACTTATCTCTTTCACCTTCAACAAGCCTAGACACAGGTATTCCAGTCCATTTTGATAAAACCTTTGAAATTTCCTCTTCTGTAACCTCTTCTTTTAATAAAGCACCTTCATAGTTTTCTTTTACTTCAACTTCTTTATTTTTAATTTCCTCTTCTATTTTTGGAATCTTTGAATATTTTATTTCAGCAACCTTATTGTAATCGTAGGCTCTTTCATATTTTTCAAGATCTCCCCTTGCATCATCAAGTTTGCTCTTTAAATCCCTAAGGGAAACTATATGCTCTTTTTCCTTTTCATATTTTGCAGTTATTTCATCATTTTTATCTTTAATTTCTGCAAGTTCTTTTTTAAGTTCATCTAGTCTCTTAATTGAATTTTCATCTTTTTCTTTTTCAAGTGCTTCTTTTTCAATTTCAAGTTTAAACATCTTTCTTCTAACTACATCAAGTTCAGTTGGCAAAGAATCTATTTCAGTTCTTATCATAGCACCTGCCTCATCAATTAAGTCTATTGCTTTATCTGGCATATACCTATCTTGAATATATCTATCAGATAATTTTGCAGCTGCAATTAACGCACTATCATGAATTCTTATACCATGGTGAATTTCAAACTTTTCCTTTAGTCCTCTTAATATTGAAATAGTATCCTCTACAGTTGGTTCATCTATTATTACAGGCTGAAATCTTCTTTCAAGAGCCTTATCCTTTTCTATATATTGTCTATATTCATCAAAGGTTGTGGCACCAATACAATGTAAATCCCCTCTTGCTAATAGTGGTTTAATTAGGTTACCTGCATCCATTGCACCTTCAGTTTTACCTGCACCAACAATAGTATGAATTTCGTCTATAAATAATATAATTTTACCTTCACTATTTTGAACTTCTTTTAACACTGCTTTAAGTCTTTCTTCAAATTCTCCTCTATATTTTGCCCCTGCAATTAAAGACCCCATATCTAGGGAAAATATAATTTTATCCTTTAGACTCTCTGGAACATCATTTCTAACTATTCTTTCTGCCAAACCTTCAATTATGGCTGTTTTACCAACACCAGGTTCACCAATTAATACTGGATTGTTTTTAGTCCTTCTTGATAATATTCTTATAGTTCTTCTTATTTCTTCTTCTCTACCTATTACTGGATCTAGTTTGTGTTTTTTTGCCAGTTCAACTAAGTTTGTTCCGTATTTTGCTAATGCATCATAGGTGCCTTCTGGATCATTTGTATCAACTCTTTGACTTCCACGAACCTCTTGAAGTACCTTCATAAAATCTTTTTTGGTAATATTATATTCCTTTAAAATTTCATATACTTTACCACTATTCTCTTTTTCTATTATGGATATCATTAAATGCTCTACAGAAATATAGGTATCCTCAAATTTATTAGCTATCTCTTCTGCCTTAACTAAAACTTCTTCAACCTTTCTTGTAATATAAACACCTGATGAATTAGCTCCTTCTCCTAAAACCTTTGGCATTTCATTTAAAGCATTATTAATTGTATTTCTTAATGACTTTATATCAACACCCATTTTTGTAAATAGATTTGGGATTAATCCATCTTCTTGTAAAACCAACGCTGATAATAAATGGATAACCTCAATTTGTTGATGATTAAACTTCACTGCTGTTAAATTTGCATCATTTAAGGCCTGTTGTACCCTTAATGTCATTTTATCTACGTTCATTTTTGTTCCCTCCTAAAATATATTATGACATTATTATAATCTCTAAAAAATCAAAAGTCAAGGAAAGTCAAAGTAAATTATATTAGCATTATGAACATATTATAAAAATTAGGCTTCCTCATGTAATTATTACATAAAGAAGCCTAATTTCAAGGGCTAATCTTCCATACTTAATGCAATACTATAATATTTAGTAGCATCATAAACATTACCAATCTCATAATATAAGTTCCCCATATCTAAATACCTTTGATAACTTTCACTTTTAGATCCAAATTTAGATAGAGCATCTATAGATAAATTCATATACATCTCAGCTTGAAGATATCTGCCCTCCATTTTTAGAGATATTCCCTTTAAATAATAAGCCTTTTCTATTAATTTAATATTATTTTGGGTAATTGCTATATTTATACTATTTTCAATATTATCAAGGGCTATTTCAGTTTCACCATGTTGTATAATTAATTCAACAATTTCATTTATGAATTTTGCATATTCAATAGAATTGTCACTTGGATAAATTCTAATACTTTCCTTAATCTCATTTATAGCCTTTTCATTTTCGTTAATGCTATAATATGCTCTACCATATTCAAAGTGTGCTCTAGCTAAAACTATATCCTTATTAGAAATGGAATCTAGATTTAACTTTTTATATTTTTCTCCATCCTCTTTTAAAAGCCTAATTAATACTAAAGAATATAACCCTAAAACCTTATATGATTTCACATTATTAAAATTCATTTTTTCAATTAAGATAATATCTTCTAAAATTTCTTCTACCTCTTTATATTTTTCTGCCTTATATAAACATTGTGCTTTCTTTAGTCTTATTTTTAGATACAATTCTAAATTATCAGTTTTGCTAACTATCCCAAGGTCAGTAATCCTTGTATAATATACTATTGCCTCTATATATTCCCCTCTTTTATATAAATAATTACCAATATCCAAAAAATATGTAAGGGTACTTCTATCACTAATTGATTTTTCATAAATATTATAATATTTAGAAATTAGCAACTGATTTTCGTCATAATCTTCTTTGTTAATTTGATAAATAAAAAGATTATGCATTAATTCTAAAGCTAAATCAT